>JADGEY010000174.1 GCA_016744185.1 Emcibacteraceae bacterium
AAAAGATGCCTGAATTTACCCTCCGAAATATGAGAACGGTTATAATACTTATTTTTGTTTGTATTCATAATGACTTAGGCTAACATATTGTTGTCTAAAGTTCACCAGACCCTTGAATAATAGGCAAAGTTACTTTAGGAGGATATTAGTGATCTCCCTAAGCTGGGTTCTTGCTCGCAAAAGATAAAAACCTTCGGACGCAAGGTGGTTTTGGAATAGAAATCCATCAGCATCACAGTTTGAAACCACTATAGGATTAAGATTATTTAAGTTCTGAAAGCTTATCTCCATTTCATCCCAAACCTTTTTCAGCCCACGGTCATTAATAACCTTCGCAAAATCTTTCTTAAGAGCTTTTAAAATCAGAGCATAAGCGTAAGTTAGCCCTTTTACATTATAAAAAAGATCATCCGCTTGCCTATCAAAAACGCAGCCTGACCCGTCTCTTATCATTTCTGAAATTGTTGCGCTCGGGCGGCCAAGATCAAGAGCAATACGGTCGAGGGTCGAAAGCAAATTATCCGCACGGCGTTCATACACCGCGTCCCCCGTTCCAACACGTTTATTATAACCCAAAAGAAGCTTTAGAGCTTTTCGGTACTGATCTTCTGACGTGGCTGTAATAGCGTAAGATACCGAAGGATCCCATACCCATTTATCCCCAGGATATTGTAAAAGCCCTGAAATCTCCTGTAAAGCTTCATCTGCTTTACCAGACCCCCTCGCCCGTCCAAGCTGATCGACAAGTTCAAATGAAAAACGGGCTGTTGCGGCGATAATACCTTCCTGATAATTTTTCATATTATCAATCCATGCCCCTGGTTTAAACCAAGGATCATTCGCAACCCATGAATGTTTATTCACTTCACGGTCAATCAGAGCCGCCGCAATCGAAACCGCTTCTGATCCCCCCTGAACAGAGACACCCTGTAAATCACTATTATCAATTTTATGAATAAACATCATCCGGACAGGAAAATAAATAACAATAAAAACCAGCACCGCTAAAAGAGCTTTATTGACCCAAGCCCATCTGATTTTCTCTTTTAAAAGATAGCCAGCATCTTTAATATAATCCCACATAGCGAAGCTCCAATAATTTCTTTCTTACATTAAAAAAGCGGTTTAATCTCTTTTTTCTAATTCAATAGAAATACGCTCACCTTCACCGCTAATACCAGGAAATCCGCTAAAGATAGCTTTTATCATATAGGGCATGATACGGGATAATTTCGCGCTATTTCCACGGCTGCGAACTTTACCTTCATAGAGCCTTTTTGCTTCTGCATTATTTTCTGTAATATTCATGATAAGCTGACGGTTAAAAACCCGAGAAATGATAATGTCGTTCTGAAAGCCGCCATAGAAAAAAGATGAAGAATGTCTCCACGGACTATAAAATGGTGAATGATGTGAATATGGATAGAAAGAATTATAATAATACCTCGTTCCTAAAGACCCATAAAAATTACTGCCGTAAAAGCCCAGCCCAAAGTAAAAAGGATTATATTCAGCTCTCTCTTTACTCTCAATTCCATAATCAAGTTCAACAATAAGATCTGCTTTTTCACTTTTTACCGCAGGTTTATAACCAAACTTGCCAAGCTCTTCGCCGACCATATTTGCATATATTGAAAATTCAATACTGCTGCTTAGCTCTTTATCCAGTGGAATAATTTCAACCGTTTCACCTTGCGGTTTTGGCAAGACATGAAAACGAGAAACATAAGATGTTACACTGCTATTACACGCAGCAAGCAAAGATATAAAAAGCACGAGGCTTAATAATTTAACTATTGAATTCATAATAGTTCCTTAAATATTTGATCCCACTCAAAAACTGAACTTATAGTATAGAGCAGTTTTCGAGCAAAATCATCTTTTTTTAGAAGCTATTTTTTAGGGCCGCAAAAAGCCAACAATATCTTGGGTTTCTTTTAAAATCGGCTGAGAAATAGCATGAGCCTTCGCCGCACCGCTGCGTAATATTTCATCAAGATAAGATTGGTCGTCAATATATAAACGCCGCATTTCTTCTGCTATAGGTCCAATAATTTCCACATTTAAATCCGCAAGATCATTTTTGAAGATCGCAAACCCTCCCCCGCCGTATTGTGCGCAAATATCATCAACGCCCCTGCCGCTTAAGGCAGCGAATATATTCATTAAGTTTTTAAGCTCTGCCCTGCCCTCAAGCCCAGCGGCTTCACTTGGAATATCTCCGCTATCTGTTTTAGCTTTTCTAATTTTTTTAGCAATTAAATCCCTATCATCTGTCAGGTTAATCCGTGAATTATCAGAAGGATCAGACTTGCTCATTTTAGCCGTGCCGTCCCGCAGAGACATCACTCTGGTTGCCGCCCCAAAAATAAGTGGCTCTACCTCTGGAAAATAACCCACCTTATAATCACTATTGAATTTCTGAGCAATATCACGGGTTAATTCCAAATGCTGTTTTTGATCATCGCCAACAGGCACATGAGTGGCTTTATAAGCCAAAATATCCGCTGCCATAAGG
>JADGEY010000175.1 GCA_016744185.1 Emcibacteraceae bacterium
CCTGTCAAATGGTATCCTCCTTTGTCAAAGAAAAAATAAACAACTAATGAATTTATTAATGAAAAAGCAATTGCTATAAAAAGTATGTTTTTAGTTTTCTTCATATGTGAATCTGTCCATTTTTTATTAAATCATATTACCGCTAATGACTAGGCTAAGAGCCTGTACCTGTATGGCTTTCTAGCCTTTACCTGCTGGCTTTATTTCATTCCTAATTTTTTATTCTGTTCCAACAATCTTATAGTTTCTTGTAATCTCTTTTGTTTGGTTTTATCTTTTTTTGCACTATTAACCCATAAGATATATTGTTTTCTGTGACTTTGTGTGAGTTCCCTAAAATTATTCCACGCTATTTTATTTTTTCTTAATATTTGTTCTATTTCAGGTCTAAAATTATCCGCAATTGAAGAACGCATTAAAAAAAAATCTTTATCATATTCTTTTCGTTGCTTATAAGCATCAAGACCTGCATTTGTCATAATTTCTGCCTTTATCATTCTTTTTGCAATATCTATATTCGTAGGCGACCATTTGCTGTCTTTTCATGTCCGAATAAATCACTGTTCCCATATTTCAATTCGTTTGTAATTGTGTCAATAAGCGTATCGAAATCAAGCGATTCACCATGTATCATACTGCTTTGCATTTCTTTGTAATCTGATTTATAATTATCCAAGAATCCATCAGGTGGTATAATATTGAGACTTTGTAAAGTCAAAGTTTCATAATCTGTTGTTTTCATAGGTGTTAAAACTTTTCTATGTGCAATAATGCTTTCAAAAAGAGCTGTATTTTTTAGTGCCACTTGTCCATATTCAGAATTTAGTATTTGTCCTATATCATAGAAATGTCTAGACATGCGTAGATATCTTATTTTTTCTGATGGTTTTTGAAATTCTTCGTGTAACAGGATGAGTTTTTCTAAAAATGTCTTTTGAGGGTTGGTTGTGGTTACAACAAATTCTGGTTCTGCAAAATCCGTTTCAGAGTATTGTTCATCAACCATTGATTTAATAGCAACTTCTTGATTAGGTTCAATTAATGACCTTGCACTTACTTCTATCAATACTCTTTTAGGTAAATATGATACATCTTCAAACAGCGATTGATAGTTGACTTTAATAGTTTCGGGGTCTTGGTCAGACACTTGTGTATTTTCTACTATCAGCTCAAACAAATCTTTATCAACTCCATATTCCACAAATTGTTTTTGAAGTAATTCAGCCAAATCTGTAGAAACAAATGTATGGCAAGCTCTTCTCAATTTTCGAATTTGTCCCTTTGATAAATCGCCTTCAAATCCTAGGTGTTTTCTATCAATACCTAAATCAATATCTTCTGAGAATCGTTGAATCAAATTAAATGCCTTACTTAATGAAGTTCCACCTTTGAATATTAAATGATTTGCTAAGTCGGAAGTAAATATCATACGCAACATGAGAGTTACCCAAGCATCTTTTTCAACCGCTTGTGGTAGCAAGTTTGTTTTCACACCAATTTATGTAAACATCTCAATTTGTTCTTCTTTTGTTAACGTTAGCCAGTTGTTCATTTATTAAATATTATTTTTTGTATCCAAACGGGTGCATTTTTTAAATGTTGATAAATGAACTCTCGTTCTCCACTTTTATCAATTATTGTCTGTATTTTATTCGTTTGTTCTTGTATAACATTCTTTTCTCCAATTGCTTTTAGTCCCTGAATTATAAGATTTGTCAAGCGGTGTTCAATACTTAAGTTTTTGGGATTTGTCTTTTTAAACTGAATAGTTTGGTTTCCTACTTTTATGTTTCTGGCAGAGCCATCTGTTAAGAATACGACTTTCATAGGAATCTGTGTTGATAAACCTAATAGGTTTAAAGCAGTCGACCCAGTCGCAATTATTCTTGCTTTATCACGTTTTGCAATAGCTTTTGCAATTTCTTCTGCATGAGGATAGATAATCCCTAATCGCTCATGCTTTTTAGGTAAAAAGTATACACCTTTCGCAATGCGTTTAATACTATCGCTTTTTGTTAGGCGCTGTAAAGATTTACGTACAGCCTCATAATTACCTAATTCAGTGAAGTCCGCGATAAAGAAGATTTCTCCTTTATTTACTTTAGTTTCTATGGTATTTAAATCTAACATTGTCCCAAAAATAGTAAAAAATTGGGACTTGATGTTATGGATAGTGATTTATTTGTCCCGAAAATCAAATAAATTTGGGACAAGATCTTTTCAAACATATCAAAATCTAAATGGTTTGGGTGGTGGTGGGAAAGAGAAAGCTCTTTTTATTTTGTGAGGTACGAGCAAAATGAAAGTGCTTGAACGTGTGGTGGCTTTCTGCTCGCGACATGAAACACAACGCAAAAGTGTTTTATTCTTTAGTTTGTTGAAGTTAACAAAAAAAGAGAATGCAGGTTTATCTACATTCCCCATAAATTATCAATTCTGTTAACGCTTACCTCAACCCACCGTTCATGTT
>JADGEY010000176.1 GCA_016744185.1 Emcibacteraceae bacterium
TTAGTTAACTGAATTTAAATAATGGAGTTGAGAGTTGATATTTATAAGTATTTTAATAGCGGCGATGTGCGTAATACTATTTTTTCTTATGGAGGAAAGTCTTCGTGGCGAAGTAGATGATGCACGAAAATACGCCTTATCTCTTGCGGGAAAAGTAGACATATGCAGAGAAAAACTACATTGCGTAGAGGATGATGCAGATCGTCAGCGCATTATTATTAATGAGTGTGAGGCTATTATTTTAAAACAAAAAGAAGAGATAAAACGCTTAAAAGAAAGGAGATGAGAGTTGAGAAAAGTTGAAGGGGAGCTGTAAAAATAAATGGCTTTATCAAAAGAGAAAATCAGTAGAGTTAAAGACCTTCTTCGGCTTGATGAGCCAGAGGGCAAGATTAAAGATAAACTAAGAATAGTGACATCTGATGATATTAATGAAATCAGAATTGAGATGTCTCCAGCCACTCCTGAAACAAAAGCCCGAATGAAGAATAAAAAAGATCCGCTTTTATATTTATCCGCAAAAGGGTTTATTGGAGATAACGAGCTTTTAGCAGCAGATCATATTAGGGCGGCATATCAGATCATTACAGCAGGGATAACGCCTAAAACCAATAGGTACGAGCCAAGAGTTGATTATATAGGGGGCAAGCCATCAGAAGGGGAAACACTATGGGCTGTGCGCATTCAAGAGCAGTATAACGACTGGCATAAAGAATGCACGGCTCGGCAAATAATGACGGGTCCCATTTTACATGTTTTGACAGAAGCGGTGACGTTAACGGAATGTGATCGGTTTTATGGCAAGAAAGAGAAGTTTACGAGGGCTTTTATGGTGTCTGGTTTAAAGCTATATGTTGAAATGTTCCGCCCAAGAGGAAGAAATAAATAAAAAAGGTATAATTATTATTTACTTTTATGTATTGTTGTATATAATAAATTCATGAATTTTGAATATGACTCAAATAAAAGTGCATCAAATTTTAATAAACATGGGATTGACTTTGAAATGGCTCAATCCCTTTGGCGTGGAAATGATTTTGTTGAAATTCCAGTAATATCAAAAGAGCCGAGATTTGTAGTGATTGGAAAAATTAAGGAAAAATATTGGACGGCTGTTATTACATATAGGGGAGGTAATATTCGTATTATTTCAGTCAGAAGATCAAGAAAACCAGAGGTAAAACTTTATGAAAGCTAGTGAATTTGATAAAAAATTTGATGATAACAAAGAAGATATATTGCAGTATCTTGATTTGAGTAAAATCAAAAAGCATAGCCCAGCCCATAAAAGAGTTAATGTTGATTTTCCGCCCTGGATGGTGCAGGGGCTGGATAAAGAAGCAGGGAGAGTAGGCGTTACACGTCAAGCTTTGATTAAAATGTGGCTTGCTGAAAAGCTGGATACAGGACATTTCACCTCTTAGTTAAAATAAAGTTTGACAAATCGGCGATCACAACCTATGAATATAGATATTCGGGGAATTAGCCTCTAAAGACAAGCTGCGACTTAAATGTTGTGGCTTTTTTTATGTCTAAATTAGAAATATCATTATGTCAGAAATACCTAAACGAGGCACTTTTAGCTATCGCTTAGGGGCTTTATCACAGGCTCTTAATGCATGGATAGGCAGGGGCAACCGAGACCAGACTTTTTCAGCTCGGTGCTGGGAAGGGCAGATTATGGACTACCAGAGATGGAAGTTTATTAGGAAAATTATTGATATGATTTTCTTTTTTGAAAAAAATCACTGTGAAAACTCATATTTTACAGACAACGAATTTACATACAAGGATTAAAAATTATGGCAATTTTTACAAATCATATTATCAACGCAAATGTTGTTGAAAAGAAAAAAGAAATCCAGAGACAGGTCGATTCTATAATTTCACAACTGACAAATTCAAAAGATCAGCTTCAAAATTTCACCGCATTTATGTTTTCGCACCCAGAATTATTTGACAGAGAAGATATTATGAAAATCACAGCAGAATTTGAACCTCGTAGAAATCAAATTGATTCATTGACTGCAGCCATTAATGCCATAGGTAAAATAACCTCTCCCGATTCCACGGCAGGTCAAGTAGCTACAAATGTTGCTAGTTTTATCTCTAGCATTAATTATGATGATGTTGAATATTCAGCGCAGTTTAACGATTAGGCTTAAAAATGGCGTTTCCAGAAGGCTGGTTAAAAAAGGTAAAAATTTCCGCTATAGCTGCCAAAACCACAGGCAGTCACGTAGATTTTCCGCTGCTTTTAACAGAGGATTGTTTGCCCTCTGGAATATTTAATTCCGCAATAGATGGCGGCGGCGATATTCGGTTTTCTGTCGATGCCGAGGGTATAATTCAGCTCGCTTGTGAAATTGTCTATTTTCAAAAAATAAATCATAAAGCTATAATTTGGGTTAAAGTTCCGGCTTGGTCGAAAACATC
>JADGEY010000177.1 GCA_016744185.1 Emcibacteraceae bacterium
TTTTAGTCATTATAATGTCTCCAAATTTACGTTTGGATACACCTTAACAGACTGTCCAGTTTTTTAGGACCACCTCAGGGTTTGCCTGTAATATTTGATAATTTTTAGCAATTTTCTCTACTGGCATTAATCGCCATTTGATATGCACAAGTTTATTTATCTTTTTAATAAGAACCCCATCTTTTGTTTTTTCTGATAGAGCTAAATATAATGTTGATTTATAAATTCTCTCAACATTTGGATTTTCACTAATCATAAATTTTTCATGATTAATTGCTCTGACTTTTGTAAAAATTTCATTAGCATTAGTGTTATCCGTGAAATCCGCTGCAACCTTAATTGCATTATATTCATTTAAAAATATTTGTTTTTCTGCATCTGATAAAAATTGCAAAGAAAACCCATAATCACCAGAAATGGTTTTCTTTTTCATATTAAATCTATGTGTAGCGTAATTTATTAAACTGGACTGGATAACCGATTGATACCATCGGTTTCCTGCATTTCCATCATTATAAAATTCAACTTTTGACGTGCCGTTTTCTGATAGTTTAACCCAAGCAATACGAACATTATTTGCAAATCTATCCGTAGCAGTTGACCAACCCATTATTACAAGAATTAAAGCTATTGCTAAAAATATATTCACAACCATTGATATGTTTCTACCAGTAGTTGCTTGAGATAATTGATTTTGAGAATGTTTTTTATATAGAAACCTCATTTGTTCAGTTTCAATAGATGTATTTTCTATAACTTCTATTTTACTCATTTTCTTCCCATTCTTTCTGCTATCATCCCTGCCATTTTACTTACCCCTGCATTCAGCATTTTAGAAGTTCCACCCCCTAAAACTCTGCCACCCCCACCGTAATTTCCAAAAGCAGAGCCATTAACAATGGTCGCAACCATCGAATTAATCCCCAATAACGCTAAAATTGAAACTAAACAGATCACAATGATTGCAATAATATCGAAAAGTCCCGTACCTACTAGAACAATAGGTTTTAATATTGCTGGAAGTGAAGGACTATATCCAATTTGAAAATATGCTGAAAAAACCATCACGATAACGGACAAAACAACCCGTGATACAATGCAATAAAATACAGCATGTAAAAATAATCGAAGCCACCCATCGAAAAGTTCACTCGTCTTCTCAAAAAATAAAAATGGAATTAAAAAATAGCCTATTGGTTTTGCAATCGCATAAGCTAATATCGGCCATACAGCCGCAATATATGATAATACTGTCACAATAAGTAATATCACCATCAGCACAAACCAAATTATGACACTAACTATAATATTAACGGCATTAGTAATGATATTTCCGTCCACTGTTATAAATTCGATCAATGTCGAAACGTGCCAAATAAATTTGGCAGGGGCCATCATTCCTGTTCCTCCAATCATTGCATCCTGCATCGCTAACCCAACGCCGTTTCCCCATCCCCATATCATAGATGTTATACTTCCAAATGTACTTAAAACTAAAGTTAGAATTAAGGCTCTAAAGACAAATTCTAAAATAACGCCAATTCCTTTATTTAAAATGACATATTTATAGATCGCTAAAATGAGAGCAAGAGCCATCATTGCACCAAAAATTACCCCCACATGTTTTGTAAAGATTGATCCCCCTGCTAAAACAGTATTTAGCATTGAATCTAAGTTTTTTTCTACAGCCTTTATTCTTTGAGTTAAATAATTTGCCTTTTGTATATCTTCACCTGTCGGCTGATTTGCATGGACAGGCGAGATATATGCAATAGTTATAACCAACAGAACAGTTAATAAAAGCGGCTTTAAAAATGAAAAAACCATATTCATTTTTTGCTTTCCTTCATTTTCATATTAAATAATGTTCCAAGACATCTTTTTTCAAAATCAAGCTCTTCTTCAAAGATTTCGCCTAATTTTCTTTTTTCCTCGCCTATAAATCGAGTCCGTGCATTCTTTTGGGCATCTTCCCTAATGAAATATTCTTTTTCTAATTCCTCTGTTGAAAGTTTTAGAAAATTCCTTTCACAATATGTTGGCTCTCCACGGTCTTGAAAAAATTTTGCCCTCTGTTCAAAAAGATTATCCATGCATTCAAACAAATCTTTTCGTTTTCCACATTTAGCTGATTCAATTTTATGAAACTTTCGCCATTTTATATCATATGGAGTTTGTTTTTTATCAATATAAGGCTTTGCCACAAATGAAAAATCTTGTGCTAAAACAGGAGAAGAAAAAAACAAAAAAGCTATAATTATTGTAATTTTTTTCATTTTTTGCTTTCCTTCATTTTCATATTAAATAATGTTCTGAGACATCTTTTTTCAAAATCAAGCTCTTCATCAAAGATTTCGCCTAATTTTCTTTTTTCCTCGCCTATAAATCGAGT
>JADGEY010000178.1 GCA_016744185.1 Emcibacteraceae bacterium
TCTATAGAGTGAGGAAAAATTTAATTGATAAAAATCAGAAAATAAGCACTATCAGTGAGCAAAAAAATAATTTAGTTAAAAAACAAAACATGGAGAAAAAAGATGCTGAAAACGCAGCAAATAATAACGAAATAGTAAATTTGAACATTTTAGGTGTTAAAATTGGTGATAATAGAGACGATGCGATTAAGATTGTTAGCGAGCATTATGATAAAAATGAACTTAGAGAACACAAAGGAACAGTTAGCCGCAATAGCTATACAACACCGGTGTTATTTTTTGGTATTGGTACTATAAATTATAATGATAGGGAAAATCATATTAGTTTGGCATTTGATCAAGAAAATGAAGGACAAGTTATTGGTGTTCATAGAAGAGTTGTTTTTCCAAGTGATAAATATCCAACTAAAGAAGCTGTATTGAGAAATCTCAAATCAAAATTTGGAGAGCCTAAATACTCATACTCTTTTCATACAGGTACTGCTTCTGCGCATTTGTGGGTTTCTAACCCCAACTCAACTATTTTAAAAAACCAACAAAATTATAAAAGTCTACAGGGGATTGCTCAATCTGGATTGCCTTTATACGCATCTAACTATAGTCATCCGGGATATCAGTCAACATTGGGACAGTACTATATATGCGATATCTATTGTCTTCGCAGTAATCATAATTTGGTATATAAGATAAACTTTTTACTTAAAGATACCAAGGAAATTGCAGGATCGATAAAATATGTTAACAATATGCTTATCACTGGTGATGAAAATCAAATAAAAAATGCCGAAGAACAAGGAAAGAAAGTTGAATTGACGTTTTAAGAGAGTGAATCGGGGTCAAATCTTCAGTTGACTCTTGTTGAACAAATCACAACAAAAACATGCTACGGTCAAGCCGCAGATGTTCGAGTTCAGGCGGCTCCGCCGCCTGAATGCGGTGCTGACTTCGTCCAGCCCCTTGTTCTGTCGCCTCTGGCGACAGAACAAGGAACTGGACCGGACACCGCACACCGATCAATCAAACTGCGTTTGCTTGATCGGCGCACGGTGCCGGTCAGCACCGCATTAGCTTCAAAAAAAATAACGGAAATAGGCAGACCAAACGAAAGCGGGTTAAAAAAAAACCATATGGGAACTTGATAATTGGTCGGTAAAGGAAGCGATATTGGACTATTGATAAGTTTCATAGGGCTTTTCCGGAAGGAATTTGGTTTTATAAGAGCCTGAATTTTTAAACAGGCTCTAAGAGAAGAATCTCATTTGGAACGGTTTCAAAAAAAAATTTTGGGGAAATGCGCAGCAACAAACAAATCTTTGACTGGCTTTTTTGTAATCGCCCCAAAAAGAAACGTGATACACAATTGGGACTTTTATCCCAAGCTAACAAAATGCTGCTGGTCAGCACCGCATTAAGTAGTGGTAACTCACCCTTATTATAAGGTTAACCCCATGGTATTCAAGACTTTTATGCGGTTGCAGGTTTCGGAACGTTAGTTTGGTAAAAATATATTTGGAATGTAGGCTGGAACTGGAAGAAGATAGGAAATAAACACTTTTAAATTTTTAGGGGCTCGTATGAAAAAAACACTTTCAACATTTTCCATCGCTTTTATTATTTTAGTTTGCACTATTGGCACATCACTATCATCGGATTGGCCGTCGTCGCATCCTGATGGGGCTTTTTATGCTGAGTTAGCTAACAGTGGGGATGCTTTTGATTTTTACATTTGGGAGGAAAATGGATCTGGTTGGATAGAAATAATACCAATATTAGTAAGTTCGCCTTTTTATCCTCAGCAATTCACTGCGATCCAAGGCGGTATTCAAAACAACGGTTTAAACTTTGAGCAATCTAACGGGGTTGGCTTTGTTGGGACCATATATGTGCCAACGGTCCTAAAATTGTCATATAATATAACATCACCATATGATATTGATCTCACCAAAGCATTCACACTCATACATGATGGACTTTACCCTAGCCAACTTGTCACTATGGAAATCCCTGCTCTTGCGGGGGCGACAACACAAGATCCAGATGAGGATACACAATACACACAAGAAGATATGGATAATATGTATCAAGATGGATATGAGGATGGAAAGCAGGCTTGTATAAACGACCCGATATCATGTGGGATTGGGTCTATTTTACTATTCCACAACAGCTTAACACCTGTTATCAAATCCGGATCAAATGTTTCTGTTTATGGTACATCCGACGATACTTCATTAACTCTGCAATCTAATGCAAAAGCAAATCTTATAAATTTTACAGGCAACAATTCAATCCAGATACTATCAAATTCAGACGAGTTCACAGTTTATAGATCTGGGGCGGTTGTCTCTTTTGAGGGGAGTGATGGCACTGTTCTTTCAATACCTG
>JADGEY010000179.1 GCA_016744185.1 Emcibacteraceae bacterium
GAGAAATAGAATATGAGCGTGGAAAGAAGATATATAAGAAAAAATGTGTGGCCTGCCATCTGGCAACAGGTCAGGGAGTACCACGTGTTTTTCCAAATATTAACGACCGCCTTGGGAGATTTTTTTCACAAACAGACGGACGTGAATATATTGCTCTTGTTGTAAAAAATGGTCTTATGGGGAAATTGAAAATTGACGATGTAAAATATAGAGGGGTTATGCCCGCCCAAGGCCGCCGTCTGAAAAACGAAGATCTTGCCGCTGTGTTAAATTATTTGGCAGGAGTATTAAATAAAACAAGCCTAAAAGATCAATGGCAAGAATATACTGCCGAGGAAATTCAAAAGATCAAAGATAAATTTCCAAAAATTAAACCCAGAGCAATCCTCAAATTACGTCCGCTATCCTTTGAAGGACAAAAAAACGAAATTAAAGGAAAGGTAGATGAGTAAAATATTAGGGAGCTTATTTCTAATATTTTGGGCAATGGTTCTGCCTTGTATCGCGCAAGATCATAGCGGTTTTCCAAAGATCAATGTCGATTTAGCTAAAAGCAATTGGAGATTAAATTGCCAAGGGTGCCATAAACCAAACGCCGCAGGAATTACGGGAGAAGTTCCAAATATGGTGCGGTTTATTGCACAATTTTTACGGGTGAAAGGCGGGCGTGAATATCTTGTTCGGGTTCCCGGTGTGGCATATGCCGCACTAAATGATAAAGAGACGGCAAATCTACTTAATTGGATGCTTAAAGAGTTTGATGATGAGCATCTGGCGAATAATTTCAGACATTATACTGCAGAAGAAGTGAAGAAACTTCGAAAAAAGCCATTTATTAATGAAGCCTCTATAATTCGAAAAAAACTGATAAAGGATATTAATAAAATTACCAAATAGACAGCCTTCACATTTACAAAAAAGGGTGTCGCAATATTAAAATTTAGGGTTTTAAAACGGGAGAATATATTATGAGACATGCTAAACAACGAACCTATGCTTTAAAGGTGGGAATTTCAATTCTTTCCTTATGGATTTGTACTGCACAGGTTCTTGCACAAGAGACGACTGTTGAAAAAGAACGTAGTTCAGTTTTTATTGAAGAAATAACAGTAACTGCACAAAAAAGATCAGAGTTCCAGCAAGATGTTGGTATCTCAATCACCGCCTTAAGCGGCGAACAAATGAAGGCTCTTGGCTATACTAATGCGCAGGAAGTGACTGCGATTACACCAGGTGTTTCAACCATTCAGCCAAATGGGGAAGCAAATTATTCAATTGGTATTCGCGGGGTCGCGAATAGCGATTTTACGACCAATGTGGAAAGCCCTGTCGCAGTTTATGTGGATGAGGTTTATATCAGTCAAATGTCAGGCGCAGGTTTTATGCTGTTTGATGTTGAACGGGTTGAAATTTTAAAAGGGCCTCAGGGAACATTATTTGGCCGTAATGCCACAGGTGGGTTGATCCATTATCTTACTGTAAAACCAACCAATGAATTTGGAGGATACGGCAGCATAACCTATAGTAATTATAATCGTTTGAGAATGGACGGTGCTGTGAATATGCCGATTTCAGGTCAACTGAAAGCGCGGGCTTCTATTTCGTTACACCAAGGGGACGGCTATATTAAAAATTATGTTCGCCCGAACCAAAATTTAAATAATGCCAATGAATTTGCGGGGCGTTTTCAACTGCTCTATACGCCAACTGAAACTGTTGATATTCTGTTGAATGCACGGTTGGGGTACCAAGATATTAGAACAGGATTTTTCCATTATTCAGGGGCGATTAACCCCGATGCAAAACGGACGCCGAATGTACCAAACTCTAATTTAGAAGGCTACCTTGGGCGGTCGGATAATTTTTCGGGCGATTATGATTTTCCAGGCAGAAATAAATTAAATACCAAGGGATTTTCAGCAACCATGAACTGGGATATGGACTGGGCAACAGTGACAAGTATCACAGATTATCAAACGGTTAAAAGGGATTATATCGAAGATTCGGATGCCTCTCCTGTAAATTATTTCAATTTTTTCTTAACCACAGATGCAAAACAATTTTCACAAGAATTACGTCTATCGGGGCAGTCAGAAAATATCGATTGGGTGACGGGGTTCTATTATTTGAACCTTGATATTAATGATTCAAATGGTGCAATTGCGGGTAAATGGGTGTCAGAACTTTATGGTGATACGGTTGAAAACCTTGGCTTTAACGGGATTAATAACCCCTATTCGATCAAAACAAAAAGTTGGTCGGTTTTTGGTCAGGTTTCGTATCATTTCAGTGATGCTTTAACCCTTCATGCGGGATTTCGCTGGATCGAAGAAACAAAAGATTTTAGATATGATGATTTTATTGCGGTCTTTGGTGATAATG
>JADGEY010000017.1 GCA_016744185.1 Emcibacteraceae bacterium
GTGATCACCCTATATTCAAGATTAAATTTAATAAGACCCTTTATCATTATATCTTTATTAATTTTAAGGCAAGATTCGCTGTAAAAAAAATAATTTTAAATATAAAGTAGGAATATATATCTTCTAATGTTTAAAATAAAAATAATTGATCGCTATATTTTTCGAGCAACAATGATTCCTCTTCTTGTGACGCTTGGCATTTCTGCTTTACTCCTTTTACTTGAAAAAATGCTCACTCTATTTGATTTTGTTATTAATCAAGGCGGCCCGATTGATATTGTCTGGCGTATGCTCGGCAACCTCATGCCGCAATATTTAACTTTAGTTTTACCTCTTGCAATGTTTCTAGGCGTTTTACTAGCGATCAGAGGGCTTGCAATGAATAGTGAGTTAGATGCTCTATTTTCTTCAGGTATGGAGCTGTTTAGGCTTTTAATCCCAAGCATGAGCATTGCTGCCCTGCTTCTGATCATCAATATCATTATCGTTGGCTTTATCCAGCCTTACAGCCGTTATGCTTATCAAGGGCTTATCTTTGATGTAAAATCGGGTGCGCTTGGCGCAGCGATTAAATCTGGTCAGTTTACCTCTCTGGGCAAAGGGCTTACTTTACGTATTGAAGAATCACGAAATTCGGGCAAGGAACTCGTGGATATCTTTTTGCAAAGAGAAGCAGAAAATGGTCGAATCACATCTATTTCAGCCCGAAGAGGGCAGTTTTTTGCCTCTCCTGATGGAAAATATGTAATTCTTAGATTATATGATGGACAAATCATCGACTTAGATAGTGCGCAAAAGAAACCTCGGGTAGGCAGATTCAAGATGCATGCCCTGCCCATTGAACTGCCTAATTTTAAAAGTTTCAGAAACAGAGGCGAAGAAGCTCAGGAAATGACTTTCATAGAATTATGGAATGCTCCAGACCGCCGTACAAACGAGGCGGTCATTGCCACACTTCATTCAAGGGCCGCGCGCGCACTTTCCATATTACTTGTTCCTTTTTTAGGTATACCCCTTGGACTTGTTGCTAAAAGATCGGGAAAGGCTCTGGGCATTTCTGTTGGCGTTATTCTTTTGCTCGCTTACCATAAGACTTTAGAATTTGGGCTAAATTTTTCTTCTACAGGAGATATTTCACCGTTTTTAGCCATATGGCTGCCCACATTAATCTTTTCTCTTATCACCGCAAGGCTGTTTTATATTGGGGCTTATAAAGTTGGCGGCGTTCCTTTAAAACGATTAGAAATGATTTTTGAATTTTTGAAAAAACTGATTGTTAAAATCATAGAATTATTCAGAAAAAAAACTTTAGAGGAAAAATAAATGCAGCGAATAAGTAACATATTTTCCCCTGGAACAATGGATATTTATCTTGCCAAAACCTTTGCCATTCGCTACTGCGTCATTCTTATTGGGCTTGTTGGTACGCTTCAGGCTCTTGACCTGCTTGCCCAGTCAGATAATGTTATGGCAGGGAAAGGGGCTGTGACCAGCGATTTATGGAAATATGTGACTTTACGGCTTTCGGGTATTGCCTCTCTTTTTTCTCCTTTTGTGGCTCTTCTTGCTTCTATTTTAACGTTATCAGCCTTTAATATTCACAGTGAAATTGTTGTTATGAAAGCTGCTGGCTGGTCTGCTTTTCGCATATTACTTCCTCTTATGCTAATGTCATCTATGATCGGTGGGCTGCATTTTGTTTTTTCTGAAACCATTAATGTTCCTGCGAAAGCAGAACTTAAAAACTGGAAAGAACATGATTATGCCGCCAATATACCCTCTGCTCCAGATACGGTATATGATACATGGAATATTGACCGAAATAATTTAGTAAAAGCCGAAAAGGCAAGCCGCATAGGAGGCATTGTTGTTCTTGACAAAGTAAGTCAATATATCAGAAATAAAAATCGAGAAATTACAGGGATCATCTTTGCAAACTTTGCATTTTTTAGAGAAGGTCAGTGGAAATTATTCGAAGTAAAATATTATGATATTAAAACTCTAAAAACAACAGACATCGAAGATATGGTCTGGAACACGACTATTCCTCCTGAAAGATTTATTGCTATGGCAATTAAGGCAGATCAAGTGAATTATGTCACGCTTAACAATGCTATTACTCAGCTTAAAAAAGAGGGCAGAGACACAAGTGCATTTGAAACCCAAATGTACCAAAAATTTACCGCTCCTCTTTCGACAATTTTAATGCCGCTCCTTGCGGGACTTGCCGCTTTTGGTATGCAGCGCGGTGGCAGTCTTTTTGCCCGCATTGGTCTTACGCTTGCTATGGGTTTTGGCTATTTTGTTGTTAATAATCTTTTTGTCGCTTTGGGGCAATATGGGGCTGTACCGCCTTTCATTGGGGCATGGCTGCCATTTGTTCTCTTTACCCTCACCGGTTTATCCTTTATATTTGTAACAGAAGAATAATCACCAAAAATTCTCATTTTAAAAAAAGTAAACTAAAAAATAATAAGGCATAGAGTATGAATTCACCTCTTTATATCAAAGAAGTTAAAAATAAAGCTGATTTAAAAAAATTTATCGAACTTCCTTGGATGATATTTAAAGATGATAAAAACTGGGTTCCGCCTTTAAAAATAGAACGTGAAGAGCTTTTAACGAAGGGTAAAAATGCATATTTTGAGCATGCAATAGCCCAATATTGGCTAGTTTTTAATGGTGATATAGCTGTCGGACGCATCTCTGCACAGATTGATGACTTGGTTGAGAAGCATCATAATTTAAAAACAGGCCATTTCGGGTTTTTTGACTGTATTAATGATCAAGAGGTTGCAAATCTTCTTCTTGAGACTGCAGTCTCATGGCTGAAGGAACGCGGCAGAGATGAAATATTAGGCCCTTTTAATCTTTCCATTAATGAAGAAACAGGTCTACTGGTTGATGGTTTTGATACGCCGCCAAGCCTGCTTATGGGACATGCGCTTCCCTATTTTGAAAATCTTTTATTAGATTATGGTCTAGCCCCTGTTAAAGATACATATGCTTACAGATTAGCAATAGTAAAATCAAAAATGCCGCCTGCAATACGCAAATTAGTTGACCGCACTTTTGCAAATAACCATATTAAAATAAGACCCATAAATATGAAAAACTATGAAGAAGATATGAAAATTATCATGTCAATCTTCAATGATGCATGGATTAATAACTGGAAATACTTACCCTTTACAAAGGCTGAATTAAAGCAAAATATTAAAGATATGAAAATGCTTCTTAGACCTGATTTTACATATATTGCCGAAGTTGATGGTACCGCGCAAGCTATGATGGTGACGCTGCCAAATCTTAATGAAATTATTGCCGATTTAAATGGTAAGTTAATGCCAGTAGGTCTGTTTAAGTTATTATGGCGCTTAAAAGTATCGCCCCGTTTTAAGACTGTCCGCGTTCCTCTTATGGGAGTACGTCTAGAACATCAAAATACCCGCCTTGGCGGTGCGCTTGCTTTTGGTTTAATTGAAAAATCACGTCAAGTTGTTTCAGCCTTTGGCTGCACAGATGCAGAACTTTCTTGGGTATTAGAAGAAAACACACGCCTGAGTAAAATGCTTGAAACCATTGGCTGCGTAAAATATAAAACCTACCGTATATTCTCTAAGGAATTATAGAAATGACAAACCAGCCTTCCAATAAAAAAAGCTTTTTAGGACGTATTAGAACATATTTTCTAACCGGTCTTGTCGTCGCTGCTCCCATCAGCATTACAATCTTCCTTGCATGGAAATTTATTTCTGTGATTGATGAAATGATGAAGCCCTTAATTCCTGAGACCTATAATCCTGAAACTTACCTGCCCTTCTCTCTTCCAGGGCTTGGGGTTCTACTCGTCGCTGTTCTTTTAATTACACTGGGGGCATTAACGGCAAATTTATTTGGGCGATATTTATTAAAAATCGGTGAAAAACTTGTCAATAGAATGCCTGTCATACGAGGAATTTACAGTACATTAAAACAGATTTTTGAAACTGTAATTTCGCAAGATACGAAAAGTTTTTCTGATGTTGTGTTGGTTGAGTACCCCCGTAAAGGTATCTGGGCGATTGCTTTTGTTTCTGGGGAAAATACCTCTGAAATAAAAAATAAATTGGACGGCGAAGAAATTATAAATGTATTTCTTCCAACCACCCCGAACCCCACCTCTGGGTTTTTGCTTTTTTTACATAAAAAGGATTTGATCTATTTGGATATGAAACCAGAAGATGGTGCAAAATATGTAATCTCTGCGGGCCTTGTAAATCCAGCGGACTTTCCTAAAAAAGAAGATAAGTTACCGTAGGTTATAATTTTATGCACTATATTTTCATACTCTATATTTTCATACTGGGATGAAAAACCTGCCGCCCTACTTCTTCGCAGTAGCCCGCTTCTTTATCTATGGCACGGAACTCGCCTTTTTTACCTTTAATTACAATAGGTTTTACCATTATAATTTTCTGGCGTTTTAAAGCAGAAAAAGCTTCTGCAACATTTTTAGAGCGTCCAAGTCTTTTTAAATTCATTATCGTTGGATACATTAATTTTTCACTAGCCTGCGCCACAAGCTCTAATGGCTTCACCCATCTTGCTTCAACCATTTCGCACCCATCAGGGGAAGGGTTTTGACCTTCTGGTGCTTTGCATAGAAAAAACCTTGTATTAAATCTTTTCGGATAATCATCAGGGGTAACCCAATGAGCAAAAGGGATTAAATCAGTGGAGGTAAATTCTGCGCCAGACCGCTGCATAAATTCTTCCATCGTAATTTCTTTGTTTAAAAGCTTTTCTCTAAAGATTTCTTGGTTTTCAACTTCGCCCCCAAGAAGCAGACCCGTTTCTTCGAACAGCTCCCTAAAGCTGGTAAAATATAACCCTGAAAACTCATCCTTCTGATCCGTGGTATCTTCAAAATTTTTATCAGTTATATCTGCTTTACCGCCGGGGAAAACATATGCACCGCCTGCAAATTTAATATTTGCATGACGTTTTACCATTAGAATTTCTAAATTTCCCTCTGCATCATCTCTGATGATAAGAACGGATGAAGAATCTATTGCAGGAACAATAGCCATTAAATTTCCTTCACATCTTGAACGCCGACCATGGTAATAAGAGCAGATCTTATCATAGGCGAGACCATATATCTTTGTTTAAGTTCAATCTCAACTTCTGTTTTAACCGCATCTTCTTCGCCGCCTTGCCCTTTATCATCGAGCGTCATTTTAAAGGTAATGCGCCCTCTGCCTTCTTTGCATTCTTCAATCACTTGTTTAACCGCTGTGATGTTTTTAGAATCTGTCATATAAATATCAAGCCCAGCCGCAGAACGTGCTGCGACATCATTAATATCTTCGATGCCCTGCCCAGTTAGGCGCAGGCTATCATCATCACCAAACTTAACATCCGTTACAATAACAACAGATGATCCACTATTAAAAATCTCTTCTGCTTTATCAAGAATTTCAGAAAAAATCATAACCTCAAATGAGCCATAAGCATCCGACAGACTTAAAAAAGCATAGAGGCTGCCCCGCTTTGTCTTACTTTTGCGCATCTTTTGAATGGTACCCGCAAGGCGAATAGATTTTTCACCGCTGCTCCTAATATGTTCACCTATCTGCGCTGAGGGGATAATTTTTTGCTGCTCAAGAGTTTTTTTATAGGCATCAAGAGGATGAGCGGAAAGATAAAACCCCACAGCTTCTTGTTCTTTCTTTAAACCATCAATTAAATCCCAACTCTTATCTACTTCTGGCAGAATGATTTTCGGCTCATCAACAACGTCACCGAAAAGAGAGGTTTGATTAGAATTACGCTGTTCTGTTGCCGCAGATGCTTGCTTTAAAATCAACTCAACCGCTTTATGAATTTGCGCACGGTCTGGATTAAGGCAGTCAAACCCTCCTGCTTTTGCAAGGCTTTCAATCGCTCTTTTATTAACCATTTTCACATCAATTCGGGCGCAAAAATCACTTAAATCTTTAAATTTTCCATTTTTATTTCTCTCATCAACAAGGCTCTGCATCGCAGATGACCCTACATTTTTAAGCCCTGCTAAAGCGTATCTTACGCCCCGCAAGATATTATCACTCATAAAGCCGCCGCATTTATCAGGGTCTTTTTCATTTGGAATAATTTCAGCCGAAAATTCGACCTGCGAATGATTAATGCAGGGCGGCAATATCGGAATATTAAGATCATTAAGCTCTTGTTTAAAAAGCTGTAATTTATCGGTATTATTTAAATCAAGAGACATAATTCCTGCCATAAATTCTACCGTATAATTCGATTTTAAATAGGCGGTATGATACGAGACAAGCGCGTAGGCAGCGGCGTGAGATTTATTAAAGCCATAGCCCGCAAATTTATTAACCTGATCGAAAATACTGTTTGATTTTTTATAAGGAACGCCATTTTCTTTTGCCCCCTCATTAAAGCGTATCCGCTGCACGTCCATTTCAGCTTGAATCTTTTTACCCATCGCACGGCGCAGCAAATCGGCTTCACCAAGCGAATAATTAGCCAGAACCTGCGCAATTTGCATGACTTGTTCTTGATAAATAATCACGCCGTAAGTTTCTGTTAGAATTCCTTTTAGCATTGGGTCAAGATAATCGGGGATTTTCTCCCCATGTTTACAAGCAATATAGCGGGGAATATTATCCATAGGACCGGGGCGATATAGCGCTACAACCGCAATAATATCTTCAAATTTGTCAGGTTTTAGATTAACCAAAACCGACTGCATTCCTGTTGATTCAAGCTGGAACACCCCCACAGTCTGCCCCTTGCTAAGCATTTCATAAGAAGCGACATCATCAAGCGGCAATTGTTCAAGATCAATCGTAACGCCCCGAAGCTTAATATGTTTCATTGCCTTTTGAAGAACGGTCAAGGTTTTCAGACCCAAAAAGTCAAATTTAACCAAACCTGCTTGTTCCACAAATTTCATATTAAACTGGGTAACAGGCATATCCGATCTGGGGTCACGGTAAAGCGGAACAAGCTGCTGCAATGGGCGGTCGCCAATCACAACCCCAGCGGCATGGGTCGAGGCATGACGAAACAAACCCTCTAGCTGCAAAGACAACGTAATAAGGCGGTCTACATTTTCGTCTCGCTCTCGTTCTTGGCGCAGTTTGGCTTCAAAATCTAGTGCCTCTGAAAGCGTCATCGGGCTTGCAGGGTTATTTGGAATCATCTTGGATAGGCGGTCAATCTGCCCGTATGGCATCTGAAGCACCCTTCCCACATCTCGCAAAACCGCTCTCGCCTGCAATTTTCCAAAAGTAATAATTTGCGCAACTTGGTCATGACCATATTTTTCCTGCACATATTTTATAACCTCTTCACGGCGGTCTTGGCAAAAATCGATGTCAAAATCAGGCATGGACACCCGTTCTGGATTAAGAAACCGTTCAAATAAAAGCCCGAAGCGCAAAGGATCAAGGTCGGTAATGAGCAAGACCCAAGCCACAACAGACCCTGCGCCAGACCCCCGCCCTGGTCCCACAGGAATATCCATATCCTTTGACCATTTTATAAAGTCCGCAACGATTAAAAAATATCCTGGAAAGCCCATGTCATTAATAATGCCAAGCTCATACTCAAGCCGTTCTTCATAGGGCTTTGCTATTTCTGCTCGCCGCTCGCTGTCTTTTTCACCTTGAAAGACATGCTGCTCTAAACGCCCTTCCAGACCTTTTTTAGCAAGGGATTTTAAATTATCCTCTTCGCTCATTGTCTCATCAATTGTTGATTTTGGCAGGATAGGGTCTATCGTGGGAACTTTAAAGGCGCATCTTTTGGCAATGACGACAGTATTTAAAATAGCTTCTGGCAAATCGGCAAAAAGCGCACTCATTGCTTCTGAAGATTTAAAATAATATTCTGGATTAATACGGCGGCGTTCATCTTGCTCTACATACGCTCCCGCTGCAATACAAAGAAGTGCATCGTGAGCCGCATACATATCTTTACTGGCGAAAAACACATGATTTGTCGCCACTAATGGAACGTCATATTTATAGGCAAGATCAATGAAGCGCTCTTCCGTTTTATTCTCCTCTTCCGTATCATGACGCATAATTTCCATATAAAGACGATCAGGAAATACCTCTTTCAACTCTTTAAAGCAATTTTCCGCCGCTTCTAAATCACCATCAAGTAAATGCCGCCCAACAACGCCGCCCGTACCGCCTGTTAGGCAAATAACATCTTCTGATCTGCCCCGCAGGTCACTTAACAGAACCTGCGGTGTCTCGCCGCCTTCTGTCTTGATATGGGACTGAGAGGTTAGCGACATTAAATTCTCATAGCCCTTGCTTGTTTGCGCTAACAAAACAATAAAGGCAGGCTCTGTAAAGGCAGCACTGCGAGAATCATTTTTATTATGATGCCTGATCCCAAGCGTTAGACCAATGATTGGCTGAATGCCCTGATCTGGTAAAACAATCGATGCCTCCAACATGCCAAACATGTTATTTGTATCGGTTACCGCCACGGCTGGCATATTATTTTCAGCGCAAAGAGCGGATAGTTTTTTTACATGGATAGCCCCCTCTGCAAGTGAATATGCAGAATGAAGCCTTAAATGTATAAAACCATTATAATCCATTGATAAGCACTCTTTTCTTAAAAGAAAATCAAATTTCAATTTTTCCATTTCGCAAATAGAAACATTGATCCATTCTATCGGCAAGGCTTTGGTTATGGGTTACAAAAAGAGCCGCAATATTTTCTTCTTTTGAAATCTTAAAAAGAACGTCGAGTACCGCTGCGCCTGTTTCCTCATCAAGATTACCTGTTGGCTCATCTGCCAGTAAAATACGAGGGTGATTTGCAAGGGAACGGGCGATTGCAACTCTCTGCTGCTCTCCGCCCGATAATTGCGATGGTTTATGCGTCATGCGCTCTTCAAGACCCATTTTTTCAAGCAGCTCTACAGACCTTTTATTCGCCTTTCTTTGGGATATTCCCGCGCTCATCTGCGGAATGGAAACATTCTCCAATGCTGTAAATTCAGGCAATAAATGGTGGAACTGATAGACAAAGCCAATTTTATCACGCCTGATTTTTGTCCGCTCAATATCGCTTAATTCTGCGCAGGACTGCCCATCAATAATAATGTCACCCTTCGTCGCATTTTCAAGAAGCCCTGCTATATGAAGAAAGGTAGATTTGCCTACTCCAGACTGCCCAAGCATTGCCGCCACTTCCCCTTCTTTAACTGAAAAACATATTCCTTTTAGGATATGCAGCTCTTTACCCGCTTGCCTGTAGTTTTTATAAATATCTTTAAGCTCTAAAATTACTTTTTTCATGGTTTTTCTCTATTCATATCGCAAAGCTTCAACAGGGTCGGTTTTAGAAGCTTTAAGGGCTGGAAAAATTGTTGAAACAAACGTTAAAAGCAAAGCCGTAACAACAACCCAGACCACTTCATTAATTTGAAGGTCAGTAGGGATTTCACGGATCATGCGAACTTCAGCATCCCAAAGAACCCTGCCTGTTATCTCCTCCACATAACTCACAATTGATTGTAAATTATAGGTCAGAGCAACCCCCAAAATCACGCCGGCTAGAGTCCCTAGCACCCCTATTGCCGAGCCAATAAGCAGAAATATCCGTAATATAGAAGCCCGTGAAGTCCCAATAGTACGCAAAATTGCAATATCTTTTACCTTACTGCGCACCAGCATAATCATTGTTGAAATAACATTAAAAGCGGCAACTAAAATAATCAGGCTTAAAATGATAAACATAACAGTGCGTTCCATTTGAAGCGCATTAAAAAAGCTTTTATGAACCTGCTGCCAATCCAGAAATCTACCTGGAACGCCCATTTTACCCGCATCTGCCTGCATAAGAGGATAGGTCTTACTAATCAGGCTTGGGTGCTCTAAAAAAACTTCTAAATAAGCAATGCTGCCCCCATAATTAAATAGTTTCTGCGCTGTTCTAAGGGGAATGAAGAAATAACTAGAATCATAATTAAACTCCCCCACTGCAAAAATGCCTTTAACTTGAAATCTTTTTACTCTTGGCACTGTTCCAAAGGGCGTTCTTCTGCCTTTTGGAACCATCAAAGAAATACCGTCCCCGACTTTTAAATTATAATTCTCTGCTAAAAGCTGACCTATAAAAATATCATCATCTTCTGTGCCAAAATCATTAATATCCCCTTGTTTAATATTTTGCGCTACAAGCGTCATCTGGAGAAGATCTTCTGCTCTAACCCCCATAATGAAAGATCCAGAGCTATAATCTTTAAAACTTGCCAAAGCCTGCCCCTCGATCACGGGCGAGACCTGTTTTACATGAGGATATTTTCTAAGGGTTTTTATGACTTCCTCATAATTTGTCATTTTGCCCCCGTAGGGCTGAAATACAATATGTCCTTTAAAGCTAATGACTTTATTCAAAAGCTCATTATGAAAGCCGTTCATCACAGCCATTGTCATAATAAGAGCCGCCACACCAATCGCCATTCCCACCACAGAGAATGCTGCGATAATTGCAACAAAAGTCTCGCTTCCTCTTAGGCGAAGATAGCGCATCGCCATTTTTAATTCAAAAGCCCCGAACATATATTTTCCTTTTCACTCTTTTAATTAAATAAATTTTGAGACAATTTCATCAAGGTTTATTTCGGTCTTTTCACCCGTTTTACGAATTTTAAATTCTGCGCTGTTATTTTTAAGACCTCTAGGCCCTAAAATAATTTGATAAGGAACACCAATAAGATCCATTGTCGCAAATTTCTGTCCTGCTCCCGCTTTTCGGTCATCATATAAAACCTCTATGCCTGCCGCCTGCATTTTTTTATAAAGCGCATCACAGGCTTCGGTGCATTCTTCATTTTTTGCGCCAAGGTTAATCAGGCCGACTTTATAAGGCGCAGCAGCTTCTGGCCAAATAATGCCATTTTCATCATTACTCGCCTCAATAATTGCGCCCACAAGCCGTGATACACCAATCCCGTAAGAACCCATTTCCACTGCAATCATCGAGCCATCTGATCCCGATACTTTTGCATTCATAACTTCAGAATATTTAGTGCCGAAATTAAAAATATGTCCGGCTTCAACGCCCTTGGCAATTCTTAAATTTTCTTTTGCCACGGGACAATTATCCGCATCATGTTTTTCTTCTTCTACCGCATAAATGCTTTGAAGCTTCTGAATTATGTCAGGGCTAATATCTTCTGCCAGTGATTTAAGATCAAAACTTTCAATGGCTTTATCATAATAAATTGTGCTTTCCCCCTCAGCCGCTAAAATCTGAAATTCATGGCTAAGCTCGCCGCCAATAGCCCCCGTATCCGCCCGCACAGGAATAGCAACCAGCCCAAGGCGCGCAAAAGTTTTAAGATAAGCAACGAACATTTTATCATAAGAGATTTTTGCAGCTTCTTTATCAATATCAAATGAATAATTATCTTTCATTAAAAATTCACGTCCCCGCATAACCCCATAACGAGGGCGCACTTCATCACGGAATTTCCACTGAATATGGTAAAGGTTTTTCGGAAGGTCTTTATAAGACTGCACGTTATTTCTAAAAAGATCCGTAATCATCTCTTCATTTGTAGGTCCATATAGCATTTCTTTACCGTGGCGGTCTGTGATACGCAACATCTCTTTACCATAGGCCTCATAGCGTCCTGATTCTTTCCAAAGGTCGGCATTTTGAATCGTTGGCATTAAAATTTCTTGCGCCCCTGACCTATCTTGCTCTTCCCTGACAATATTCTCAATCTTCTTTAAAACCCGAAGCCCAAGAGGAAGCCAAATATAAAGCCCCGATCCAGTCTGACGAACAAGCCCAGCCCGAAGCATAAGGCGGTGAGAGGCAATCTTAGCTTCCGCTGGGTTTTCTTTTAATGTTGGTAAAAAATACTGTGAAAGACGCATTATTTTATGCCTTATCCTTGGTTAAAAAATATTAAATTATTTCCTATTAGTAGCAGGATTTTAAAGCCCTGTAATTATCTTTTACAATCCCTTCATTATTTTTTTGAAATGATAATTTTTCTCTTAGAAACCATATTCATATAAACTCTTTTTGCCCCTCTTGAGTGCGACTTAAATGTCACAATAAGCAATTATATCACATAAAGGTCTTTTTTTAGGATGACAGGTAATATTTAAAAGATTATGTTTGCATCTGTTAGACGCTTTAAGTTTGGGGAGGAAAACCAAACTGTTATAGCTAAAGTTAAGGGCAAAATAATTGCTCACTTAAGCTAAAAGTTACGAATATGAATAAAACACGAGTATGAATAAAAAAGGTTAGATTATAATGTCTAGCCTTTTTTATTGCCTAGCCTTCTACTATGAATATAAAGCTATGTAGATTTCAGAGCCAAGCAGGAAAAACGATAATAATATCAAGATAAGAGATACCCATTTCCCATAGCCTAAACCTTGCCAAACCCTAATGCCCCCCCCTCTTTCTTGTTTATTTTTTTGAGCTGCCTTAACAATACGCTTTGCATAAATCATCATTCCAGAAAGCGACAGGCTAAGCAGAAGAAGACCGAAGATAAGCCAGATAATCTTTGTCCATATGCTCGCTAGCGTACCAAAATGAAGGAAATCAGCCATTTCAGATATTCTATGATGAAGATCTAAATCACGGGCATCAGTGATGAGCTTAACCTCTGCCGTTTTAGCATCTACCCAGACATTATTCGCTCTGGGGCGCACTAAAATGGCTTTATAATTACCGTGAAAAATAAAAATGCCGTGTTTTTTCTTAGGAAAGAGAATTTTGTGAATTTTTAAGTCAGGGAAAGATTTTTGGGCAGCCTTATAACTTGCTTGAAAGTCTAAAACTGTTTGAGAGGGGCTTTCCGAATAAAGGGGCGTGTGCAAAAAAGGCTGTTCAGGCGCACCGCCGCCGAGCGATTCAATAAAATACCAAAATCCTGTCAGCCCTATTACAAATATAAACCAAAGACTCCATAATCCTGTTAATCGGTGAAAATCTCCCCATACGGTGCGGGAATCTTTACCGAATCTAATCGGCTTGAAAAAACCTTTCCACCATTTTTTATAAACAACAAATGCAGTAGCGAACGAAATAAGAAGTAAAAAGCTCATTATAGAAACAATAGGAATGCCAATTTCACTAGGCAGCATTAATTTACGGTGAATATCCCGCAAAGCTCTTTTAATGCCAATCCAAGGCCCCGTGCCTAATATCTGCCCTGTTGTGGGGTGAGCGTACATAAAGCTTCTTTGTTTTTGTTTATCCCGCACTACGATTTGGGCAGAAAAATTATTATAAAGCGGTGCTTCAATGCTCTCAATTTTCACATCAGGGTTAAAACGAGCTGCCGCATTTGTTATCGCTATCCAGTTCACTTGTCCTTTTACTGTATTTGCATTCACATGTTTTGCGGGACGCACAAGCCAATCTAATTCTTCACCAAAGACCGCTAATGTTCCTGTTAAAAAAATAAAGGAAAGAAAAATAGTAAGCTTTAGACCTGCCCAATGATGAATTTTCCACCAAAGACGTGTATTTTTTGTACGCAGAGGGACGCTCATTAAAAATTCACCCTTACACCAGCTCTAAACCTGCGCCCTTCTTGAGGAAGACCAAGCTGGGGCAGAATGATACTATTGCTGATATTATCAGCCCTTAGATAGATCTCAAAATCTTTTGATAAACTATAATAAGTCATTAAATTTAATTCAAGAGAAGAGCCAAGATCAATAGTTTTTTCTTGCTCATTTTCGTCCTTTGCGCCGCTGATATGGCTTAATTCTATCTTTACATTAAGCTGTGAGACAATGTTAATATCAGCGTCAATCAGCCATTGCAAAGAAGGTCTTTGCAATAAGCTAGGGCGAAAGCCCCTCTCATCTTTAAAAGCAGACAGATTTTGCCATGCAAGCTGCACTGAGGCTTTAAAACTATCCGAAGCTTTCCATTCTAGCGATGTTTCTATTCCGTATCCTTCTGATCCTTTTAAATTATACCGCTGGCGAAATCTTTGCCCATTTTGTTTAACTCTGCGCCTAGAAAGCGTGCCTTTAAGAGAGCTAAACCAAGGAGTAATTATTACTTTTATGGGTAATTCTTCCAACGACCAAATAAGCGATAAATCTAGTGAAAAAACTGTTTCAGCTTTTAAATCAGGATTAAGCAAAAACTGCCCTAATGCTGTTCCATATGTTTCTCTCATCGTAGGGAAACGGGTTCTTTTCCCTGCTGAAATCTGGGCTAAAAATTCATCATTAACCTGCCAATTAAGCGTCAAACTTGCCGCCCAGTTAGAAAGAGCATTTTGCGCCTTTCGTCCCCCCGTAAGCGGCATTGACGAATGATCATAGGCAGAAGAAATAGAAAGATTAACATCCTCATTAACCTGAATATCAATTTCCATGCCTAAACTAAAAACCTGCTGGTTAAAGACCTCTTTTCCCCCAGAATGGTCAAAAACTTGCCTATGTTCGCTCCCTTGATAAGAATTCACAAAACGAAGCGTAAAATCATCAAAATGATTATTAAGGGTCAGCCGCATGCCAAATGTTTTATCTTGGTCATTCTGGGTCTTTTTAATATCTTGATATGTAATATCTTTATAAGCATCAATTTGTTGATTATAATATTGCAGCCAAGATGTCAGTTTTAAATCAGAAATATCACTCACATCTATATCTGCATTGACGGCAACTTGGGTTAAAGCTTGTTTTGGATAGCGCCAAAAACGGACTTTACCTTTCGCAGGATCTATATGAGCCGCCGCCGCAATTTCTTTAACGCCCTTCACATGTAAAATAAAGCCCTTCAGGCTGCCCCATTCTTCTTGATGATGGAAGGAGGCAAATATTGTTTTATTCGTTAAAGCTGTGTTCGTGCGTCCTTTTTCAAGCAGAATGTCAAAAGGGATTGGCTTAGAGCTTGCAACCACTTCGCCGCTGCGGCTTCTATAGCTTGCGGCAAATGTGAAATTTGAATTCTCTGAAGGAATACGCACCAAAGCTTCAAAAAACTGATGCCCCAGAGAGCCAAATTCCCCGCGCATTTTAGCTGTAAAATTATCAGCCCTGCTAAAGGTTGAAATATCAACCACACCAAACACAGCGCCTGCACCAAATTCAATCGGCGCAGCACTTTTAAGAATCGAGACATGGCTAATAATCACAGACGGAATAAGGTTTAAATCTGCTCTGCCGTCCCAAGCAACGCTCATCGGTGCGCCATCTAAAAATACTTGTGATTGACGTTCTTCTGATCCTCGCAGGCGCAATACCGCCTCGCCCCGTGAATTTGTGCGAATCCCCACACCTGAAACAATACGTATAATACCTGTAAAATTACTCGCCGCTCTGCTATTGATAGTAGTGCTGTCTAAATCTGTTGAGGTTTGTAACGCACGGTATTTATCCGCAGATGCTGTCACTATGATTTCTTCCAACGCCTCATCTGCTACAGAAAAAGAAACATTCAAAGCAATCAGACATAAAACTACATTCATTTTTATAAAATTATGAGCCAAAATCATTGCTTACTGCCTAACTTAACTTTCTTTACAATATGGACTAGTAACATGAAGGGCAATAAAAACCCTACCGTTAAATGGATATAGCCAACAATGATTCTTAATTCTTCACTTGTCATATAATAAAGCAAATAAGCTGTTACAATCTGAGTAACAACAGCAGAGGTCATACAAATGCCCCAAAAACGTAGTTTTTTAATCCTCCAGCCCATTGGAATATGTGCTGAAACCATAGAGCCAAACCAGATCATCATTAAAAATGCTGCTGCCCCATGGATTGTAAGAATAGGAAACTGCATCGGATGTTTTTGAGGACCAAATTCACCTTCAATAGTAACAAAATCCCTTAGAATGAAAAAGATAATACCCGTCACCCAGCTTGTGCCTAATGTGATAAAAAGAATAGACCGAAAAATCTTAGGGATTTTCAAACCAATGCGCTTTATAGCCATGATATTTTCCCCTTTGGGCAAATGCGTAAAGCATCAGCATTAAATTTTTCAAGAAGAGAAAAATCATCAGACTCTAAAAGAAACACCTTGGTTAATGAATCTGCAATCATACAGGTTGGGGCGCATATAGATAGGCTCTCTCTACTATCAAGAGCCTGATATGTTTTCATGTTAATAATCAGACTATTTTTATTGGTATAAGAAGGCATAGAAGTTGCCATCGCAGAATTTTTTAAAGGAACAGAAATAAATTCGCCTTTTTTATGAGCGCAAGGATGGCGTATATCTATCCTTTGTCCTGCATAATTTAACAGGCGCAAATCACCGCCTGCATTGATGGTTATTTGATCAAAATCAACATTTGTTTCTCTTAAAATATCAAAAGCACAATCAACCGCATAGCCTTTTGCTATGCCGCCAAGATCAATTTTTATATCATCTTTAAATTCAATATAACCGTCGTTTAAAATGACGCTGCGCCAAGAGCCAGACCGAGCAAGAGCATTGGGATAAAGCCTTGGCAGCCCGCCCAGCTCCATCAATTTATCCGCTACCGTAACATCATAAAGACCGCCCGTTAAATCACTAAGTTTTAAAGCATGACGGATCACAAATTCCAAAGAAGAAGAAAGCTGTATTTTATGATTAAAAGCATTCTTATTAATATAAGAAAGCGCACTAGTTTCATCATAAAAACTCATCATATCTTGAATACGCATAATTTGCGCATAGGCAAGAGTGCTTAATTCCAAAAGATCACGGTCAGATAGGTCAGCCACGATTGATATATCAACAAACGTCCCTAGAAGAGGTTTGCTGCGATGAAGAGCATTCACAATAGCCACCTATCTATTGGTTTTTTAATATAATATCCCAAGTATGAACTAAACGATTAACGCCGTCTGTAATATGACGGCACGAAAGTGTTGCGCCAGAAATATTCCTAATTTGCTTATCAAGCTTTAAATGTTCTGATTTATCTTTTCCAATGAATTGAGCAAGCCATTTTGGATGGGCTACTTGATGACCATAAGTTTCCCGATATTCAAGTATTTCAATGCCTTTAATTTTACCGAAACGGTCAATTCCTACTGCAATATCAATATTTTCGTGTTTTCCAATAACCTGCTCTAACAAAAACCAATCCCCTTCTTTTGATTTCCAGCCATTGATTTTAGAGGAATTTACACGAATATCTGATGCTTTACTAATGGCTTTCACCTGCGCCTTGGTCAGATCAATAGGGTGATGTATCATCTGCAAATCCCCCCAAATAGAATGGCGCGCTTGAACGCCGCTCATATAAGTTTTTGCCATGACCTTAGGAACAAGCGAGAAAAACAGCCCCGCAGTTGCAAAAAGACTAAATTTTAAAAATGAACGGCGAACAATATTACTCATCAAAAAAATCCTTAAAATAAATTAAAATTCATAACCAAATATTAAACCAACATGAGCCTTTTCATGCTCGTCCCAATTTTTACCATCAACAACAAGAGCATTCACAGAACCGCCCCCGCTGATTTGAAAGACAGCGCCAAGCGTTACCCACCATGATTTAGCCGCATAATGAACTGATGGTCCAAAATAATTACCATTTTGATGCTGTGTGCCAAATTGAAAGCCACTTAAGCCGAACTTTGAGCGTTTAAGATCAGGATCAAATTCCCATTTTCCATGCTCATTCTGCTCTTCTGGATTGAGGTAATCCGACTGATGACGAAACTCAAGACCAACAAACCATTTAGGAGCAACCCTATAAGAAGCCCCAAAACTAATATCTAAAGCGATCTCTTCTTCAATAACGCCTGGTGACGTTCTTCTTTCAAGTTCAATCTTAGGATTAAACGCAAGGGTTAAAGTATCATCTAAGAAATTTTTCTGAAAATAAGCTGTGATTTCAAGCGCATTTTGATTAATCTCTGCCCCATCAAGACGGTAAATATCACGGTGATCCCACGCTAAACCAAGTGAAAAACCAAAAGCATCTTTATAAGGACTTAAAATATTATATTTTAATGTAAATTCATAACCCCCAATTTTTGTCTGGGAAAATGAGCCTCCTGCGCCCCCTTGCGTATCATAATAAGGCTGTAAATCTGGATTTGTTGTTGAATAATCATGAGCAAAAATCATAAGTTCTGCCCCAATTGTTAGGCTGTCTGTTAATCCATATTCAATTTCAGGGCGTATATCAAAAAAGCTATAGCTTGAATCAATTTTACCTAATCTTGCTATGGTGTTAAGCTTTAATTCAAAGCTGCCTTTTGGACGTGTATCAGTCCCTGTTGTATAAATCCAAAGATTTTCTTCTGCTGCTGCCTCACCAATCATCATTAACCCTGTGGATAATAAAATAGCCGCTGGCAATATATTTTTCATGTTTTCGTCCTCTGTTTTAGCATTCTCGATACTAATTAATACTAATTATTATTATTGAATTTAGTCTATATGATAATGATTATTAGTTGTCAATAGAAAACCTCTGCCTATTTATGCAAAATCTATTCAAAATAATTTATCAATTAAGAGACAATCCTCATATAGCAATGATTTTAAAGGATTTTCTATCGGCTATAGTGACTTAAAACCAAAGGTAAATATGGAAAAAAATATAAGAACATCATATTAGCAAGGTGAAATAAGGCAAAGAATATTGATATTTTAATAAACCTAAAACTAGAATTTTCACAAATTTTACTAATAAATATGAAGAGAACGCTGATGATTAGTCTATTTCATGCAGAATATAAGCGCACATTATATCTTCTTGAATTGCCCAGCATAAACTCTGCTAACTGTTATCGGCTCTGGAACGCCTGTAAGGTAAAGTTTGGTGTTGTCTCTGCCTCTAATCTCTATTTTTTCTACCTTTGTGATATTGACAATCATTGATCCCCGTACACGCCAGAATTTTCCTGGATCAAGCATAGAGCCTAACTCTTTTAAGGTGAAATTTGTTAAAGGAGATTTATCTTTGGTTTTAACTTGAGTATATCTTCCTTCTGTAGAAAAAAACAAAATATCCCCCACGGGAATTAAGAACATTGTAACCCCTGAGCTTGCTTTGATATAACGCAAATAATCCAAAGGCATCATATGTTTGATCTTGCCAAGATTTTTCGTCATATTTAACGGCTTGGAGGCTAACCTATCCTTAATCCTTACAACGGTATCACCTATTCTATCTAGAGCTGCGGGTTTAACCAGATAATCTAAAATGCCAATTTCAAAAGCTTCAATAGCATGTTCGTTATAAGCGGTTACAAAAACAACATGACATTTTCCTTTAATATGCCAAGCGACTTCAAGGCCTGTCATTTCTGGCATTTTTATATCTAAAAAAGCGATCTTTAAATCATGCTTTTCAATCGCTTCCAAAGCTGCTTTTCCGTCATGAACCATGATGATTTCATCAATTTCAGGCCAGCATTTCTTTAGCCTTTCCGATAATTTTCGGGCGAGCCTCACTTCATCATCTGCAATAAGAACTTTAAGTGTCATATGATCTTCTTTTAATTAATAGGCAGCGTAAGGACAGCGGAAGTCCTGTCATCGGATAATGTTTGTAGAGACATTTTAGCAGAGCCTTCATATAATGATTCAAGCCTTTGTTTAATATTCCTTAAGCCCGTTCCTGATTTCCAATCGCTCTCTAATGATAGACCTGTATTATTGACAGAAATAATGAGAGCTTTAAGCTCTTTTTTAATTTCAATATCAATATGACCTCCCTTTACAGTTTTTTCAATTGCGTGTTTTACTGCATTCTCTACTAATGTTAAGATAATAAAAGACGGAATTTCTGCACTTCCTATTTTCCCGACAACCTTAATATCATAAGACATGCGACCTCCAAGGCGGCTAAGCTGAATATCAAGATAGCTTCTTGAAAGCGTAATTTCTTCATCCAAACTAAGCATTGCTTTTTTAACAAGCGGCGTTACGCCCCGAAGATAAGTGATAAATTTGCCTAAAAGAATGCTCGCTTCACTTGGGTCATCTTCTATTAAAGCATCTAAATGCGCCAAGGTATTAAAGAGAAAATGCGGCTCAATCTGAGCTTGCAAAACCCGCAGTTTCATTTCCGCAAGATCCCGCAACCTACGTTCATCCTGTTTAGCGTGAGTAATTTGTTTTTCTTTAGAGAGTGTTTCAGTCCTTGATTGATATAAAATCAAAGAAAATATGAGCGAAATCGGAAAGAAATTTAAAAAATAATGCATAAATAAGACATACGACCAACTTTTTTGAGTTATAGTTTTATCTGACAGCGTAAAATAAACCAAAAGAGCTACAGAACTTGCAAATAAACAAACACTAATGATCAATAACCACCGCCACCGCCCCTTTACAAAGGCAAAGCCAATAATAAGTAAAATATATGTTACTATTACCGCAAAACCGTAAGAAGTAAGCAATATAAAATATGAAAGTAACTTAAATTTCATAAATTGGGAATAGGTCGTGAAGGGAATAATTAAGACTAAAATTATTAATATGGAAATGGTAGAAAGTCTTGTATAAAGCCTTCTTTCTCTTCGTAAATTTTCGAACCTCTCTGCCATAAAAAACTCTTTTTAAATTGAAGGTCTTGTTTTTTAATAAAACAAAAACCCCATATAATAAATATTATATATGTTGATAATAACCCATTTTTGAATATTAACAATGCAGTCAAATATAATAGATAAAAGGGGAGCTAAAACAAGCCCCCCAGTTATCTGCGGAGGAATAGTGTTTACTTTAAATATTTAACAGAAAGGGTCTTTTTGATTTGTAAGACTAAAAGCTCTCTATGTATTTTTGTCATCTTGTTACCTTTTCTTGTCTTTTTCAACAAACCTCGTAACCGTTTAAGCTCCATATAAACGACCGCCTGAAGATTCGCTTTCCCATTCTTATTAAAAATAGAAATAAGTCTTTTCAAATATGTAGATTGAAGAGCCTGACGATATTGATTTACTGACCCTCTTAAATCAGCCTTAAATATTGAATCAGTTAAATCACCAAAAAACTCATCTAAAGAATAATCATTTCCATAAAGAGATGTTTCTGAAATTCTTGTTAAAACAGCAGAATTTAACAGATACATTAAAATATATTCTTGATTAATTCCAACCATCCTTAATGGGATTGGGGTTTCATTTCTTCCTGCTTTGAAACCACGACGCTGAAGACCAAGATTTTGCAATAAACCCATATCAAAATCATATGCATCTGGCGCAAAAAACCTTTTTTCAAGAGCTTTCATTGCCTGTTGTTGTTTAGCTTTTTCAACAGGCATATAAGAAACAGTAGAATTCGGTTGTCCAACAAGATTTCGCTCTACATACACCCCACCAACCCAAGTAGAAATAATTCCGCCCTGTTTAAATAAATCTATCATTATAACTCTAAAGGCATCTCTTAAAGCTTGATGGCTTTCACCTGTTTTCATAAATTTATTTTGTAAATTTTTCAAAATCTTATGATTCATTTTCACCCTATCAAGAGCATAAGAAATACTATCATCTGTCATATCATTCACATTTACTCTAGGGTCAAATCCTTTTCCAGGAAAGCGCATGTCATCTGCATCATTACCAAAGGCTAGTAAAGGGTCGGTGGATTGATTTAAATGAGCCTTTCTCTTTTGAGTGTCATTTAAATCAGGGTCATAACCGAATTTAATAGCCCATATATCATATATTCCGGGGCGAACATTATAATAATAAGCCTGCTTGTATTTTTTTGATGCAAAATTAGTTGGAGGATAATCCATCACTGAACTTAATAAACCAAAAGATTGTTTCTCCTTTTTATGTACATTTTTATAGGGTAAAGATGAACTTGCTTTCATATTATGAGTTAACCCAAGAGTGTGCCCTACTTCGTGTAGAACAAGATAAGAGACAGCCTGACGAAGCAATTCTTTATGTTCTTTATCTGTCCCCTCTTTACTCATAAGCATTACATCTCCTAACAAACGCCCTAAATGCAAATTATCCGCCAAGGCACAATTTTTTTGATGTTCTGATAGGCTTTCAATAAAATCATTACTGCCCTCTAATTTATCATTCCCATAAATATTAACCTTTTTCATATTTTTAGTTAAAAAAGCATATTCAAGCATAATATCTGCTGAAAAAATTTCCCCCGTTAGCGGGTTTGCATGATGCGGCCCATAACCAGAATAACGAACAGAAGGAGAAGATGCCCAGCGCAGTACATTATAACGAATATCTCCCGCATCCCAAGAAGCATCGTCCCCTTGCTGTTTCACGACAATGGCATTCTTAAAACCTGCTGCTTCAAAAGCAATATTCCAACTTTCAACCGCTGTTTTAATGGTGTTTCTTAATTCATAAGGAGTCGTATTTTCCATCCAGAAGGTAATAGGTTTAATAGGTTCTGATAGTGCCGCAGAGGGGTCTTTTTTGATTAACCTCCAACGGTGAATAACATCATTCCAAGGCGTTACTTCTTTTGAGGTTTTATCGTCTCTTTTCGTTATAAAAAAGCCAACCCGAGCGTCATCTTTGCGAATCTTATACTCCTTATCAGGCAATTCCATAAAATTATGTTGTATAGATATTGTAATAACTCTTGCATCCGTAATGCCGCGCATATCACCTCTTTTTGAAACAGAAAAATTATCAAAAGTAAAGTCTGTCACAACAGTTAAGTTTTTAGGATAATTAGCGAGCTTTGATATTCTTGTTTTATTTTTATTCATGCTGCCAAGACCAATTTTAAATAGACCTGGTTTATATTTTATTCTTGTTAGTTTTTGGCTCTTAAATAATTTTGTTGCATCAATGACAAAGCGGTCTTGTTTTTTGTTATGACCCTTAATTTTTTCCATAACTAAAATCGCATCTGAAATATTTGCGTTTTTTGCACGAGAAATAGGGTTTTTAGGGTCAAATAAATATTTTGTGTTTCTCGTGACCAATTGTAAATTATTATATATTTTTCGAAACTGAAAAATACGAACACCCCCATACATTCCTCTACTAAGTGAGGTCGCTGTTGAGCCTTCAATAACCTGCACTGAAAGCATGTAATCTTTATTCAACTGTTCCTTAGTAACCTCAATTAATACTGCCCCTGTTTTAGGGTTTCTATAAATTGTAAATAAACCTTCTTCTTTCTCAAAGTCTTTGGTTAATTCTTTAATAAGTTTTATTTTTTCTTTCTTGGTTTCACTTTCTTCTGCCTTCTTCTCTATCGAATCACTCACATCAATATTAGCATTCGCTGTGGAACACATCAGCATTACCAAAAAAACATTTAAAGTTACTTTAATTAAAAATATTCTTCTTTTTTCTTTAACCATTCTTGATTCCTTAAATTTAATCTAATTACGATTTATGTTTTATTTAAAATCAATCATTACGTTTAATTTGAAATAACGAGATTTGTGGACATATATAATGAATATGTAGTCATTTCTAGAAAAAAGAGGATGATAAAAATTTATTCACCCTCTTTCTGAAAAATTATTTTAAATTTAAGATTTTACTGAAAAAATAGTTAAAATCTCCATTGCGCTGTTAATCTTACATAACGACCAATAGATTTTCGAGGTTTTTCATGCCTTTCCATATATCTACGATCTGCTATAGAATCAAATAAATTGCTCACATTTAAAATTAGTTTAACTCCATCAAATCCTGTGTAACGTAAATTTAAATTTACTCTACTAGAAGACTTGACATTACATCTTGTATATTTTCGATCAAGTCGAGCTTTTTTATTTAAAGCCTCTAAATCACAATAATAATTACGGTCTCTATTTTCCCAAGATGTCCATTTATATGTACCAGAGTAATAATAAATTAAAGAAGCTGCCCAATCATCTTTTGACCAGTTAAATTGAACATTCCCGCGCCAAAGAGGTCTACCAGAAAATCCTGCCCTATACTTACTTCCACCCTGCAGCCCAAGCACATTTTCCTCTACATTAATTAAGCGAGAAGCCCTCGTTCTCAATTCAAAATGTCCTATTTCTTCTAATGATAAACTATATTTAAGAGTAAAATCCACACCTTCATTTACGGTAAACCCAATATTACCAAAATAGTTATACATACTCGTTATTTCATTTTTCTTGTTTCTAATAAGCCATTCAGGGAAATACTCAAGAATATTAGCACTAGATATCCGTCTTATTTCATTTCTTCGTTTAATACGATGCCAATCTATAGAAGCAGAAAACCCTTCTGAAGGTTTTAATATCACGCCAAAATTATAAGCCTTAGAGGTTTCAGGTTTAACATCTGGGTTATCTTTAGTGATTGCCGTAACAAAACACCACATAAATAGCTCCCCAATAGGAACCAATCCACCTCTAGTTTTATCAGCGCAAGGAAGTTTTGTATAATCTTTCACTCGAAGAATAATTTTACGAGGGTTTATATAGGTAGGAAGACCAAACTCTCCTAAAGCAGGAGCTCTAAAACCAGTGCTATAACCACCTCTTACTGAAACAATCCCATGCTCATCCATTTTCCAGCGAAAAGTTGCCGCAGGGGAAAAATGAGATCCGAATATATCGTCCATATCATAACGGTACGATAGTGACACCTCAAACCTTTCAGCCAAAGGCAGATGGAACTCTCCGAATAAAGCTCCCGATTTACGAGACCTCTTTTCATAATTACCTTGATCTATTACTCCCATAACAAGCGTTCTAGGGTTTGTCCTCCCACCATTTTCTATTCCCTGCATAAGAAAATCATCTGGTGTATCTTTTTGCGAGCGACCATGAAAATTAGTTCCTAAAAGAAAGCTTGCATCAAGTCCAAAAAAATCAAAAGAATCAGCTGAAATAAATGCCTCGAATTCTGACCGAGTGCCTAGCCCTTTACGGGTTAATTCAGGGGCTCGGAGCTGATCTACTATCGACTTATCCATTGCTCCTCGTTTAGTGAAATCTAATTTTCCTTCCGCAAGAAGAGTGTCATAAGCACCTTCAAGAATAAAATTCTTGGATTTTACATTAACGTGACTTTCGGAATGCTTTAAATGAGTTTCCCACCTAAACATATCTAATAAATCATCCCCTTTAAAACCAAGAGTAAAATTATAACTGGTTGCTAGAGTCTTATTAGACCGAGGCCCTACATCAGCAAAAGATGTGGTTAAATCATAACCTGTGTTATTGTAATTTCCAATACCAACAAGCTGAGATCTATAAATACCATTTGTTTTTCTATGTGAAATTGAAAGATTTGAAAAAAGCTCTAAATCTTCTGCAAAAGAATGGGTGAAATTTAAGTTTAAGCCTATAGTTTCTCGTTTCTGCCGAGAGTAAATTTCATTATTAATATCTCTCATGCATTTATTTTTTTTGCTAATTTCATCACAAGCATTTGGGTTTAAAGGCTTATTTAACCATGCTAATTTACGAGTAACAGGATCACGAAAAGCTTTAGAAAGCGTTCCGGGAACATCATTATAAACCAGTGACGATCTTCCCCTTTTCATACCTTTGATAGAAGGAGTAAGTGAATAATTAGCTGATATTGTTAAATTATTATCTCCACCGCCTATAGCTGCAAAACCTTGCATATAGGATAGCCTATAATCTTCGTAATCTCCCATAGTGGAAATACCAAAATTAGCGGTAAGCATCCGCCCCTCATAATCTTTGCGTAAAATAATATTAATAACACCTGCCATTGCATCAGAGCCATAAATACTAGAAGCCCCTGCTTTTAATATTTCAATCCGTTCGATTGAATCCAGCGCAATACCATCAAGGCTTGTAATGACAGTTTGATGGTTTTCAAGTAAACCATATTTTGCTATTTTTTTACCATTAACTAAAATAAGGGTCGCATTTGATCCTAAATTTCGAAGTGAAACTGATTGAGCCCCAACTGCTGCACGTGAACCAAGATAATCACCCTGAGTGAAAGATTTAACACGGTCTGAATCAAAAGATGATCCAATCTCTGGCAGCTTTAATAAAACCTCAAAGACACTACTCGCTCCTATCTTTTGGATATCTTCACTTGTTATAACAACGACAGGTGATGCCGTATCATAGTTATTTTTTAAAAAACGTGATCCTGTTACAACAATTTCTTCAATTTCTTCTTTTTCTTCAACTTCATTTTCATCTGCATATGCTGATGAAAAACTGCTTAAACTAAGTGATAAAGCCGTCGCAGCTGCAAGTAAATAAACTTTTTTATATAATATAGACATTACTTTTAAAACTCCTACTAGTTTATAAATTAATTTTGAGAGCAATCACCATCATGCTTGTTTTTATATTTTCCCATTATGGATCCTTTCCCTCTCCCAACCGAAATCAAAAATTGAGCTTTACTATTAAGAAAAGCTATTTCTAATTCGGGTAATGATAGGGTAATAGGAAATATCTATAATTCTCCCATTTTCCGTTACAAGTGGTCAGATAAAGTACAAAACTAGCCCTATGCAAATTAGAACCTGCAAATTCCGCTTAATAAATAATGGGGGACTTATAAAATAGCTTATGGTTTTTTAATGTTTAATTTCAAGTCTCATCAAATTCTGAAAATTCAAAATTAATGCACCATTCAATCATGTTTCTATATGTCATTTCAACAAGCTCTGAATGAGTGCCTGCGCTTTTAGCATGCGCTAAAACTTTTGTCATAACATCTTCCACCCGCTTTTCATCTCGGACAAGATCACGGGATTGTTTTATGCTGGCTGCCTGCTCCATATATCCTTGGCGGATACTAAGAAGTTCGACTATATGACGGTCTAACATGTCGATTTCTTCACGCAGATCAGGCATATTAGAACATAAAATATTCCTATGATTAAGAGCATCTCTTTTTAATTTTATATCTTTATCAAATCTTTCAAAATAGGATGAGCCATTAACAAAACCGATAACCTTATTATACAGGTCGTTATATTCTTCTATTTTAATATCATCCCTTCTTACAAAAAATTTAGGTTTAACTCTGTAGTAT
>JADGEY010000180.1 GCA_016744185.1 Emcibacteraceae bacterium
CACCAATATTGAAAGATAGACTTTTTATCGGTTTAAGCGGCAGATTTTATGAAAAAGACGGATTTTTAGAAAATATTTATCTTAACAAAACTGAAAATGACAAAAAGAACAGGTTTGGAAAAATCTATCTAAATTATACACCTACGGACAGACTGGATATTTCATTAATCTCATTGAAATTAAAAAGAGATGACGCGGGCACATCACTTAATGCGGTAACCGCAGAAGACATTAGGAAAACAAAAAGTAATGCAGACGCATATTGTAAGCTTGAAACATTATCCCATGCTTTAAAAATTTCATACAATTTCAATAAATTTAATTTCGAGTCGGTAACTTCTTACAAGGAAGAAAAAGACGTAAGATTAACAGATATGGATTTTACCTCTGCAACAGTTAATCATGGCGGTTTTGACAGTACATATGAAAACCTTACCCAAGAATTACGATTAAATTTTCAAAACGAAAAAGTCAATTTTCTTTCCGGGGTATATGTGGACAAAGGGGATTATAATATTGTCCACAATGCTGATTATGGACAAGGTTTAGTGCTGACAGTACAGGATGCAGACGATTTTTTTTTTTTTATATTTTCTCATATGACTTATTCAATAAATGATAAATTCTCCCTTTCAGGCGGATTAAGATATGATAAAGATACCAGGGAACTAAGCCATCATACCAAAAATGTTGAACTTGATAATTCATACAGTGAAATTTCTCCCAAAATTGCAGCTGAATACAAAATAACCCCGGATGTTATGACATATGCGACCATTGCAAAAGGGTATAAAAGCGGGGGGTTTTATATGTTTGCTCCTGAGGGTTTATATAAATACGACAAAGAGACCCTGTGGAATTATGAGCTGGGCATAAAAAGCGCCCTTTTAAATAATAGTCTGTTGTTCAATATGTCAGTCTATTATATGAACATATCCGATATGCAGGTACATACAGCGATATCTGACCGGCAGGGTTATATTTCAAATGCCGCAAGTGCAAGTTCCCAAGGGGCCGAACTGGAGATACAATACAAACTGACGCCGCAAATCCGTTTGTTTTTGTCAGCAGGCTATAATTCTACCAAATTTGATAGTTTTAGTGATTATAAAGGCGACTATAAAGATAACTACAGCCCGTTTGCTCCTATATATAACTATAGTGTGGGAGGACAATACAGGTCTCACTCTGGATATTTTGCAAGGCTGGATTTAACGGGATATGGAAAAATGTATCTTGATAAAGCAAATGAATATGAAAAAAGTGCTTATTCATTGGTAAGTGGGAAAATAGGTTATGAAACTGAACATTTTGACATCTATTTATACGGTAAAAATATCTTTGATGTTGAATACGACGATGAAGGATATTACGGCTTCGTCACATATCTGTCAGATCCCAGAGAAGTTGGCATCCAGATGACTTACCGATTTTAAAATATAATTTTAAATCCTTATGCTTGTAAGCCATTAAATCAGAATCAGGAAACTTTAGGTGTTTAATATTTTGGCTCAATACTCGGAACGGCTTGTTAAATTTATGCGACAGTCAGCACTGGGGTTGTCAGCAATTCTCAATATGGATTTTATTTGGTTCAAGCGACCTATAAATTGTTGAAATCACGTTTCCGGAAATCATAATTTTTAGCCCTTTTGATGCAAATGTGGTCAAATTGAGAATTGCTGGGGGGGGGGTAACCCGGATATTGACCCGGACCTGAAGAAAATGATATAAACTAATTTATTTTAACCTGTAGTATATATAAGAGATATGGACAACCCGGCAATTAAAAGAAATTTATTTGATTTTGAAGTGGGCTATCTGACCCAAAGTCCATGCGTTAATTGTGAATTCAGGGAACACCTGCCCAAATGCCATGCTGACTGCATTCTCTTAGACCAAATCCAGACCCGGCTGGCCCGGGGGATATCTTCCCAGTCCTCCCGTTATGAAAGCTGAACCGGGACTGCCGTTTCAGCTCTTTTCCCAGTCCAAAATAAAACAGCACCTGACCCTCTTTTGCCGATTTGAATGAAAAACAGTTCAATACCCTGCTTGGAAAAGGGCTGGCTGGCCTTTCTGAAAGGCGACCGGTTCATGGATACCGCAGGCATAAACCGGGATTATCCTCTGGGACGTGGTATATTCACAAGCCGGGACAAAGTGGTCCGGGAATAGGTAAACATTGTAAAGGATCTTCGCAGGGGGGGGCAGGCCATTATCCAGGCTGAAAAAAATCCCAGTCCTTTTCGGGACTGGGATCCGGTTAAATTATATTTCAGACGAAAGTCTATTCGCTATCTGTAGATTCCAGCACTTCATCTTTGATACTTTGTTTG
>JADGEY010000181.1 GCA_016744185.1 Emcibacteraceae bacterium
TTTCAGCACAGCATCATAAGGCAGGGATAAAAGATAGCCATGATTACAGCTTTATTGTCCTTGATCGGTTTTAAAATAATATTTAAGTAGTGAGATAATAAATGAAAAAAGTTCTATCTTTATTTTCTGGATGTGGTGGTCTTGACTTGGGCTTAGAAGGCGATTTTAAAGTTCATGTAAGTTGTGTGAATGAAAAATTGCACCCTGATTGGCTCAATCAAAGAAGGGGAGATTGGGCAGTTTTACCTAAAACTAGTTTTTATACTGTTTTTGCAAATGATATATTACCAGCTGCGAAAATAGCTTGGGATAATTATTTTCAAAAGAGAAACAAGGATATTCCAAGACATTTTTGTTTGGAAAGTATTGTAGATTTGGTTAAGGGACATAGAGAGGGTCGTTTTTCTTTTCCTAAAGATATTGATGTCCTCACAGGCGGCTTTCCATGTCAAGACTTTAGTGTAGCGGGAAAGAGAAAAGGATTTAAATCACATAAGTCTCATAATAATACATATATAAATCATGATGATGCTTCAGTCGAAAGCCGTGGAATGCTTTATTATTGGATGAGAGAGGTTATTGATATTGTTCGTCCTAAAGTGTTTATAGCTGAAAATGTTAAGGGGTTATTATCTTTAAAAGCTGTAAAAGAAACAATAGAAAATGATTTTAAAAAAATAGGGGGAGATGGTTATCATGTTCTCGAAGTTAAATTATTACATGCGGCTGATTTTGGTGTTTCTCAAAGCAGACAGCGTGTTATATTTATTGGTATTTTAAAGTCAGCATTAAAAACTGATATATTAGATATAGTCAATAAAACGGGGGTTCTTCCTGATAATTTAGATTTCTACCCTATCTCAACCCATAGCATGACAGATACAAACTTGAAACCCTATGCAAATATTGAAAATATATTATCTGATTTGAAAGAACCTGATAAAGAAACTACTGATTTGTCGCAAATACATTATTCTAAAGCAAAGTGGATGGGGAAGCATTGCCAAGGGCAAACGGAGATTAAATTGCAAAGTATAAGTCCTACTATTCGATCAGAACATCATGGGAATATTGAATTTAGAAGGCTCTCAAAAAAACATGGGGGAAAAATTATTAGCGAATTAGAAATGGGTATGAAAGAACGCCGTTTAACAGTACGAGAATGTGCGAGAATACAAAGTTTTCCTGATGAATATGAATTTGTAATTCAGTCTAATAAAAAAGAAAAAAAATCTTTAAGTGCCTCTATGGCTTATAAAATTATTGGTAATGCCGTTCCTCCATTATTAAGTTATAATTTAGCTCAAAGGATGGAATATATATGGGATCAAGTTTTTGTAAAAGAAAGTGATAAGCAAATTGATAATATCAACAAACAACGAAGCGTCGCATGATGCATTTATTAGTTTATTAGATGAAAGTACAGAAGAAGTTAAACGAGAATCTAGGATTGATAAAAAATTATACCTTAAACTTAGCGGTATAGAATTAGAGAAATTTCTATTCTCTACAATGAAAAAGGTTGCTTCTGGAACAATATTTGACAATACAATAGATTTAATTTCAGGGCAAAAATTCCCCGACCTTGTGGTTAATAATTATTATGGTATTGAGGTCAAGACGACAAAAAGCGATTCTTGGAAAACAACGGGGAATAGCGTTCTTGAAACAACGCGTGTTGAAAATGTTGAACGTATATATTTATTTTTTGGAAAATTAATTAACCCCGCTGAATTTCGGTATCGGCGGTATGAAGAATGCCTATATGATGTAGCTGTTACTCATTCTCCAAGGTATTTAATTGATATGGATCGTGAAGTAGGAGATACAATTTTTGACAAAATTGGAATGGATTACGATGTTTTGCGCTTAACAAACAATCCCGCCAGAGAAATTGTGAATTATTATAAAACTAAATTAAAACCAGGGGATGATATTTGGTGGATAGATCAAAGTGAGGAGATTTCTTCTTCAAATAATATAGTCATAAAAACTTGGGCAAATTTAGAAAAACACGAGAAAGAGGATTTGAAATTTAAAATGCTGTTACTTTTCCCTGAAATTTTAGGCCCTAAAAGCAGTATTAAATATTCAAGGGCATGTTCGTGGTTATTTGTAAGGCAAGGCATTATTCATCACGCTTTTCGAGATTTATTTTCAGCTGGCGGACAAATTACTTATATGACAAAAGAAGGAAGAGCTGTAAAGCTTCCTAAGGCTTTGAAAATATTAATAGATGATAAAGAGGTTTTGTTTCAGACATTAGATAATTTTTCTGAAATAGAGTTATTTAAGGCTTGGTCTAAAAATATAGATGAAAATAGGCG
>JADGEY010000182.1 GCA_016744185.1 Emcibacteraceae bacterium
GCCCATACCGCTGTAAAGAATGAACCCTTTGGAGCTGAACAATGCAAAGCCAAAATAATAAAACCCCAAGCAGGAGGAGGAACGCCATAATTATGTCCTGTAAAATACCCTTTTCTTACAGTAAATTTAGAAAAGCAGAAAAAGGCAGTGTCCTTATTGAATTTGCTCTCATATTTCCGTTATTTTTACTTGTATTCCTTGGGGGAACTGAAGTTTTTCATTATTTAATGTTAGAACGTAAAATGTCACAAACTGTAAGTTCCGTTTCACATTTTATAACCCAAACAAAAACTGTGACCAAAGATAATATTGAAGATATTTTTAAATCTGTTGAAAATATTATGAATCCTTTTCAAATGAACGCAAAAAGTCAAATTATTATTAGCTATATCGTAGGGGCAGGTACAAGTTCAACAATTTCAAAACAATGTTCTTTTACTACTAATGCAACCATTAAAAGCAAAATTGGCACTAAAGGCTCTACGGCTAATATATCAATTATTAATGGTGATTTTACATTAAGTGATGGGGAAGCTACAATTATTACTGAAATTTATTATGAATTTAAACCTTATTTCGCAAATTTTAACAAAAATTTTATGAATGGATTATTTTCCAAACAAACAATCTATAATAATAGCGTAAGAGAGCCACGTTTTGGTTTAATTGATTTTCCTGATACTGATTGCCCGGCAAGAACTGCTTTTTAAGGAGCCGTCCTAGTTAATCCATATATTACATCTATACGCACTCCCATCCTGAGATACAATATTCAATTATCTCTTTGCTTAAAACAGCTCTTGATCATATCTATTATGATAATTTCCTTTAATTATCTAGGACAGTCCCTTAAAATATTACAAAAAACATTTTAAGGGACACGATAATAAGTAAAATTGAAAAAAGTTTTTTTAATATCTTCTCAGGTATTTTATGAGCCAGTTTCACGCCTAATGGACTTCCTATCCTTACCGCAGGTAAGAGAGCTAGGAAGGCAAGAAGGTTCACATAGCCTATCGTATAGGGTACATTTGTATCCACCTTCCACCCGATGATTATAAAGCCTATTGTCCCTGGCAGGGCGATCAACATCCCAAAGGCGGCAGATGTTCCGATGGCTTTATGAATTTTATATCCAAAATAAGATAATATAGACACAGAAAAAATCCCGCCCCCTATTCCCATAAGAGAAGAAAGACTGCCAATAAAACCCCCCCCCATTTTTTTAAGATATGAAGAAGTACCCTGACCTGATGATACATCAGGCATGTTTTTTCTATTCTGCTTTACAAAAAGCCGTAATCCCATAATAAAAATTATCACACAAAAAATTATTTTCAAGAAAATACCAGAAACAAATCCTGCTAGAAATGAGCCAATAATAACCCCCACGATAATCCAAGGACCCATTAATTTTATAGCAGAAATATCTACCGCCTTCTTTAAATAATGTCCTTTCGTAGAAAAATAGGATGTGGGGATAATGGTAGCAAGAGATGTTCCAACAGCCATATGCATTGAGGCATCCTCTAACGCTCCCATTTTTTGGAAAATAAAAAGACAAACAGGAACAATGATTACCCCTCCACCAACACCAAATAAGCCCGCTAAAACCCCCGAAAATAACCCGCTTAAAAAAAGCAATAAAAAGAAAAAAAGAAAAGTTTCCATAGGAATTCCAATATTCAAATCAAGACACTAATTTTTTAATAAAAACCAAAATACATCTTTCCGCATTATAAAACAATATGAAAAACAGCCTCTGACCCTCCAAAAAACGCCCAAAATTCAATATAGTTAACAAAGCGTTACTTTTTTCTTGATTTTATTATCAAATTAAGAGATGATTCGGAATAGAACTTCATAAACACCTAATTATATTAACAAAAATGTAATCTAGTAGGAAAAAAATGAACATTAGAAGCCGCAATCTTAATAAATCAAAATCTGGAAAACTTGCCCCAGAAGAGCTTTTATCTTCCTCTAACATGCCCAAAACCTCATCTCGTTTTGAACAAAATTTTGGACTGTTCGATTCAGTTTTTCATGAGGTCAGCGATGCTATCATTATTATTGCATATGATAACAATGGCTATCCTTCAATTGAAGATATAAATCACCAATTTGAAATTATTACAGATCATGAATTAGATGGTATTTACGGAAAAAGCATTTTTGATTTCCTTCAGATGAAAGACGCTCCTTATCAACAAAAAATTATCAACACAGCTCTTGAAAATCGTCAAACTGCTGTGATTGCTTGTAAGTGGGAAAAAGAAGATTTAAACTTATTAAACATCAATTTAACCCTTCGCCCTTTCAATGAT
>JADGEY010000183.1 GCA_016744185.1 Emcibacteraceae bacterium
CTATTACATTCTCCACCCTCATTATAATTTTCTAAAACAAAATATTTATCTTCAAGAGTCAGAACATCTTTTTTAAGAATTTCTTTAGCTTCTTGATATTTTTTAGCAAAGGCTTTTGTTAATTTCATGTCATATTTTCCTTATAAGGTTTCAATTCAATCAACCACCCCCTTTCTTTCAACCAATATTGCTTGGGCTTTGGGTGGTGGCGATAAAAAAATATTTTTCATGTTTGTTTTGGATAAGGCTGCTTTAGCAGTTAACGCAGTGCTAAAATTTGCTTGCAAATTTCCGTTACGAAGGAAATATGATAAAAGATTTTTCGCCAACATCCATAGGCCATGCAATTCCCTAATGTGTGGGACTTGTCCCACTCAATTGATCTGTTCTTGCGTTAAGGATAGTAACCCACAGGGCGAAAAGATTATTTTGATAGAGCTTGCGTTACTTGCTCTAGAATGGCTCGGAGAGACATTGTAGGGCTTAGTGAAGTGCTATATTGGAAGAATTATTTCGTGAAGCTTAGGGCTTTGCCCTTAGCGTAATATAGCCTGTTTCTCCTAGAGAAAATGCCCATCTTCTTCTTTCTTTTAGGATAAATTAATTTTGATTTATTTCCCGTCATAAATATTTTTATCTATGCTTTAGACATTAGTTCTTTTCTTTTTATAATCATTTTTCAATATTCACTCTTTTTAAGAGTAAAACTTGACAATAACATTAAGATTATTATATGCTAATTTTGCTATTATTTAGCATCAAAAGTCAGAATATGCCCTTTTTTTAAGGTCATGCTTTGACTTTTAAAGAGGGCATCTTTTAAATTACACATAAAGGAATTTTTAATATGCTTACAATTAATAAATCAACTATTTTTGGTCGTCTAGGTGCAAACCCAGAAGTAAATAAAACTAAAAATGGAAATACTGTCGTTAGTTTTTCAGTTGCCACAAGTGAGAGCTGGAAAAATGAAAATGGAGATTGGCAAGAAAGAAGTGATTGGCATCATGTCGTGATCTTTAATGAGAACCTCTGTAATATTGCTGAGAAACATTTGAAAAAAGGGGATGCAGTTTATATTGAAGCTCCTTTACAAACTCGTTCTTGGGAAGATAAGAAAACAGGAACAAAAATGTACAAAACAGAGCTTGTTGTACAGGGTTTTAATGCAGTGTTAAAGCCTCTTGAATATAAAAAGAATGACGTTTAAATTTATTCAAGTATATTTATTAATATTAGCTTTTTTATAAAGCAAATTTAAGAAGGAAACACATTGTGTTTCCTTTTTTACTTTGTAATTTCAACATCCCAAAATAGACAAATAAACAATATAAAGCTTTAAACTTGTACCAATTCACTAGATTTACTACTATAGCTAAGTTAGCTAATTTAGAATAGGAGGTAATACAATGAAAACCATCACGGCAACAGAGGCACAAAATAATTTTGGTGACCTCTTAATGAATGCGCAAAGTGAACCCGTTTCTATTACTCGAAATGGTAAAGAAAAAGGGGTTTTATTATCATCAGTAGCCTATGAAGGAATTAAGCAGCAAATCTTACAAAAAGCTATTAATGACGGTATTGAAAGCGGTGATCCTTCGCCTTTGGATATGGCAGATATTAAAGCCAAAGCTAAACAGAGAATGGGACTAAATGTTAAGAATTGATAAACTACCTCTTGCCGAAGAGGACTTAATTAATATTTGGATATATGGCTGTGAAACATGGGGTTCTGTTCAAGCTGATACTTATGCAGATAGTATTAAAAATACCCTTAATGCCCTTGCACATTTACCTAAAAAACACAGAATAAGAAAAAACTTTCGTCCACCTATTCGTATTTGTCATCATATCAGCCATATGATTATTTATATGATAGAAGAAGATTCCATCACTATTGTTCGTGTGCTTCATAAATCAATGGATACAAAACAACATATTTAGCCGTAAGGAAAACGCATAAAAATAAAAAAAGAGAGGGAGGTAAGTAATGAAAACCTTCCTCTAATGGAAAAACAGATTATATTCCAAGCTCTTTTAGATAGTCAAAAGTAACTTTTTTGCATTTAAATTTAAAATCTATATTTGTTCAAATATACCTTACCCCTTAGTTTCTGTTATGATGATTCCAATCTGAATAATAATCATCATCATTCTTTGATGACGACACGCAGGCTATAAAAGAAAAAAAGAAATGGGAAATAGAAAACATATTTCAAAATTTTTAAAATAACATTCAAACTTTTATTGTTTTTTTTCATCAGGGACATTTTTTAACAAATCCTTTTTGACTACTCTATTA
>JADGEY010000184.1 GCA_016744185.1 Emcibacteraceae bacterium
AGTCATTAAAGAGGCTTCTGGCATTGTTCATTATGAAGTTTTATCTCATAAAGGAATTAAAGAAGCTTTAAGCTGTTTTGCCAAAATTGGTGTATCTGTCATTATCATTCTAGGAGACAGAGCCTTATCATCGGCAATATTTGAAATTATTTTAAAAGACAAACTTTTCGGAGATAAAATACCTTCTTTTGCTCTTTTGCCATCGGGTGAAAATAATATTATTGCACAATCATTAGGGGCAGAATCAGCCATTGCTCATAAAGAGCTTAAAAGGTTATTTTTAAAGCATAAATCTAAAAAACTTTTAAATGATGTTGTTAATATTCCTATTATGAGAATTGAAGGTGTGATGGGAATAGATACACTTCATGTTTTATCATTCGCCGTAGGGGAGATCATAAAAGAAAAACATTTTTTTCAACGTAAAAAAATATCATTAAATTTTGTAGGGCGCATGAAAGATAAAATGATGCAACAAAAAATCTTGAGGCTTGCAAAGCTTAAATCTCTTACCCCTAAAACCCTTACGAGCATGATTAGAATGAACAGAAATGGTAGGGGAGCTGTTGTTGGTCAGTTTTATATGATCTTACTTTCTTCCTTAGATGAAATTTTACCTCGTGTTTCTTTTCCTAATTTAGGGGAAAAGGCAGCTTTAGGGGAAAAGGCAGAGCTTAATTTTGTTTCTGTTGAAAATAATGCTGAAGCATTAACAAAAGTGGCAAGCCAAATTTTTAAAGGCGAATTTGATTCGAAAAGTAAGATGGGTCATATTATTGAAAATATTGAACATATGCGCATTGCTTTTAAAGGAGAATTTATTGCTGATGGTGAAATATATGACGTTGATGAAAAGGGCGAACTTCATATTTCTATCCCAGCTCATTTTAATTTCATTAAGTTAAATTAAATAACACCAAATTCCAGCTTATTTTAATTTCATTAAATTAAATAACGCCAAATTTTTTGCCTGATTTCTTAAAGGCTTCTAGCATAAAGTCAATTTGCTCAAAACTATGAGAGGCGGAAAGGCTACAGCGCATTAAATTCAGTCTTTTCGGCGTAGAAGGGGGGATAGCAAGATTTACGTAAACCCCAGCGTTAATCATACCGCCCCAAAATGCGAATGCTCTGTCTCTTGTATCGACAACAATGGCTGCAATGGGGCCCTCTCCTACTGTCGCGACTTCAAAGCCAGCTTTGCGAAGCCCTTCATTCAGCCGTCTTGTATTATTTAGTAGTTTTTCACGTAAATTTGTTGTTGCAATAATTTCGAGTGCTTTAATCGCGCTCGCTACGACAGAGGGCGGAAGAGAGGCTGTAAAGAGGTAAGGGCGGCATACAAGCCGTAAAGATTCAAACATGTCATTATTTGATACGCAATATCCGCCGATAGTCCCGACTGATTTACTGAACGTGCCGACAATAAAATCGATCATATGTTCAACGCCCTGTGCTTGGGCAACGCCCCGTCCTGTTTCCCCAAAAACGCCAATAGAATGAGCTTCATCGACAAGGATATAGCCATTATATTTCTTTGTAATTTCAGCAAATTCTTTTAACGGAGCTTGGTCTCCAAGCATAGAATATACGCCTTCAACAACGACCAATACGCCAGCGTCAGGGTCTTCGTCACGGATTTTTTTGAAACGGTTTTCTAAACTTTCAGGGCTATTATGTCTAAAACGAACAATTGTCGCCTCTCCCATAGAGCAAGCATCATAAATACTAGCATGATTATCTTGGTCAATAAGGACATAATCATTTTTCTGGCAGAGCGTTGAAATAACGCCAAGGTTAGCTTGGTAGCCTGTGGAAAAAACAATGCCATATTTTACGCCATAAAAGTCACATAAAGCAGCTTCTAATTTACGGTGGCTATCATATGTGCCGTTTAATACCCTAGAGCCTGTTGTTCCTGTACCATATTCATCAACAGCGTCTTTTGCAGCCTTAATACATTCTTCATTAAAGGTCATTCCCATATAGTTATTTGTTCCTGCGAGAATAACTTTTTTACCATTAATAATTGCTTCGGTAGGAGAGAGGACTTTCTCCATACTAACGTTAAAGGGATTTGTACCGTCCGTTGGAAGGCTTTGATATTCGTTCCAAATTGGCTCAAATTTACTAAACAGATCCTGGGTCATTTATTTATTGTTACCAGTATATTATTAATATTACAATTCATGTTGCTAATTTTATTTAGCGTTAGTCATTTAATCAAAACCATATAGCAAGACTCTAATCTTTATCTTACTATAT
>JADGEY010000185.1 GCA_016744185.1 Emcibacteraceae bacterium
CCATAATTCTCTTTATGAAATATATTTTTTATTTGATTAAAAATGATATAAAATATGGCTATCTCTTCAATAAAGAAGAAGCCATGATAGATTTAAAAAAAAATTGGCTGCAAGGAAAAATCTTTATTCTCATCCTTGTGCCTTTCTTTACTATTTTTCTCTTAATGTCAATCTTTGGTTCGGTAAAATCGCTTCTTCCCCTTATGAATCCATTTTATTTAGATGAAAAATTTATGGAAATTGATAAAATGCTTCATTTTGGATACCATCCTTTTGAAATTACCCATATGATTTTTGGTAATCCCTTTATTACTCGTATAATTGACATATGTTATCAAACATGGTTTTTTTTTCTAATGGGCTTTACCACATGGATGGTTGTTAGTCATCAGCTTGGCCGCCTTCGGGCAAAGTTTTTATTATCATATCTTTTTACTTGGGCAATAATAGGCTCATTATTTGCAGTTATGTTTTCTGCCGCAGGTCCTTGTTATTATAGTTATTTTGTAGAAGGCACTGATATATATTCTCCGCTTATGCAGCGGTTAAAGGAGATTGGAGAAATTTACAAAGATACGCCAGAAAAACTTGGTTTATTCTCTCTCAATAACCAAACAAGACTATGGTCATATTACACAGATGATTTTATTGGTCTTGGTAGCGGTATATCGGCGATGCCCTCTATGCATGTTTCCTTTGCAATGTTGCTTTTTCTAACTATTCGCCAAATGAACAAATGGCTTGGGTATTTTGCTCTAGGCTTTTTAATTATTATTCAAATTGGGTCAGTTCATCTAGGATGGCACTATGCTATTGATGGCTATATTTCAATTATTGCAACATATTTCTTATGGCGTATAGCGGGGTTTATCATTAAGCGTTACGATAATAAAAAATCCCAAAAATTATTACAAGACTAGAGACGTTTAATCATTTTAAAGATGCGCCGCGAATAAGTCTGCGGATATGGAATCTTGCAGGATGTAATGCGTGGAGTATTTTATCATTATAAAGAGTATCCGAATCCCCTTTTGGCAGGTTGCGCCCTATGATCCAAGTCAAAATATCCGCGGCAAAGGGCGCAGATAACATTCCCCTTGCACCAAGCCCCGCGCAAATATAAAGAGATTTATGATATGGTGCTGACTTAAATATAGCATGATCTGGACCATGATATAACTTTTGATAATAGTGCTGATATGCTTCTTTATCAGGCACCGCCCCAATTATGGGAAGATGGTCGGGAGACATAGCCCGCATGCTAGCTCTTGATCCTAAAAGGGCATCTGGGCTTATATTAGAGTCTAAATTTAATATATCTTCTAGCTTTTTCAGATTTTCAATATCGGCAGCTTTAGAGATATGATGGCGCTGATTTAGAGGAATATCTCTCTCGAAACTTGCCCCTATGATATGGCATTTTTGATTAATTTCTGCATTATCAATCAGCGGCGTAACATAACCGCCTTTACATAAGATAGCAGAGTTATTTATTCCTGCTCGGTCAGGATAAATAAAAGATATTTGACCCTTAACAGGCTTTACCGGCAAAAATTTTGTTTGAAGGAATTTATGAGCCTGAAATGAATTTGCTAAAATAAGAGCGTTAGAGGAATGAATAGAGTTTTCCTTAGAATCATAAAGCTGCCATATTGATTTTTTAGCATCATAAGAAAAACACCTCACATCCATATTGGTTTTTATTGTTAAATCTTTAGATAATTTTCTGCCAACGTCCTTAGGCTGTAGAATACCGCTTTGTTTAAAAAGAATATGATCATTCTGAAAAATAGCAAAGTCAGAGGAATAATTCCCTGCTATTTTTTGATATCTTATAATTTCTGCCTTAGATTTTGCAAATTTTTTAAGAGCCTTTGCCGTAAAACACTCCCCTCCTAATGAACGGTAAAAATGAAGGGCTTTTTGATATGCTGTTGTGAAATATATTTGCTCAGGGCTGGTTTGCTGTAACGAAATATAAGGATCTAAAATCGCAGCAGGGTTTCCTGACCCTTCCCCCATCAAAGCAGAGTTTTTTTCAAATATCGTTACTTGAAAGCCCTGATTTTGCAATTTTAAAGCCATAAGCAAACCCATAATACCACCGCCGATAATAGAGATACTACTCGCAAAAGGCAGAGGAGAAGGAAGGTCAAACCATGGCTTCATAGAATAATATCTCTAATTTTTGAGTTTTCATTGAAATTATGTCATACTATATTC
>JADGEY010000186.1 GCA_016744185.1 Emcibacteraceae bacterium
GTTATGGGAACTGGATCATATTTACCAGCTAACTGTGTTACGAATAAAAAACTGGAAGAAACAGTTGATACTTCTGATGAATGGATTATTGAGCGAACAGGTATTCGTCAAAGACATATAGCAGCGGACGGCGAATCAACATCTGACCTTGCATATGAAGCCTCTATTAAAGCTTTGGCAATGGCTGGAATTGAAGGGGCTGATCTTGATTTAATTGTTCTCGCAACCTCCACACCAGATCAAACCTTCCCTGCGGTTGCAACAAAATTACAAGCAAAGCTTGGGATGTTAAAAGGTGCAGCATTTGATATTCAAGCTGTATGTTCGGGGTTTGTTTTTGCCCTTGCAACGGCGGATAATTATATTAAAGCAGGGCAGGCTAAAAAAGTGCTTGTGGTTGGCGCAGAGACATTTTCCCGCATTTTAGATTGGAAAGATCGCACTTCCTGCGTTCTTTTTGGTGATGGGGCAGGGGCGGTGGTTCTATGCGCAGAAGAAAGTAGCGGCAGTAGTGATGATCAAGGAATATTATCAACTCACCTTCATTCTGATGGGCGTTATAATCACCTTCTTTATGTTGATGGGGGCGTGTCTTCTACGCAGTCTACAGGTTACCTTCGCATGAAAGGGCCAGAAGTGTTTCGCCATGCAGTTGTAAATCTTGCCGCTGTTGTAAGAGAGGCGCTGGAGGCTGCCGGTATGGAGGCAAGTGAAGTTGACTGGCTTGTGCCTCATCAAGCTAACAAGCGCATTTTAGATGGGACTGCAAAAAAATTAAAAATAGATTCTCGTAAGATTGTTATTACAGTTGACCGTCATGCAAATACATCTGCCGCATCTATCCCTCTTGCCCTTGATGAAGCGGTTAGGGATGGACGAATCAAAAGAGGACAGATTCTTATATTAGAAGCAATGGGCGGCGGTTTTACTTGGGGGTCTGCCTTAATAAGGTGGTGAATTCCTAGTATTTTAAGCAGTTTACTATAGGAACATAAGAGAAATGTGTTTTAAGATTGACTGTAAATAAGCACTCTAGTAGGCTAGAGAAAAGCGAAGGGAAATATATATGTCTGCAAAAACGTTAACAAGAGCTGATTTAAGCGAAGCTGTTTATCAAGAAGTTGGTCTTTCACGTCATGAATCGGCTAGTTTTGTTGAATCTGTACTGGATGAAATTTCACAAAATTTAATTTCAGGAGATAACGTAAAAATTTCTTCTTTTGGAAGCTTCATTCTACGGGATAAAGGGGGACGTATTGGACGTAATCCTAAAACAGGTGAAGAAGTTCCGATTGAGCCACGCCGTGTTTTGGTTTTTAGACCTTCTCAAGTATTAAAAGATAAAGTAAGTAACCTAAGCAGTTAGAATAAATACATCAGCTTTATCTGTTTTGTTATAATGGACAATGGGTATATTCATTGTTCTAGGAGGCTCTATCAGTTATGTTTAATTTAAATTCTCCTATAACCCTGAAAGCCTTAGTAGATGTCATCACGGCAAAGTAAAGCTCCCACAAAATCATTAAATGCATTTATGACTATTAGTGAAGTTACTGAATTAATGGGCGTGCAGCAGCATGTTTTGCGTTTTTGGGAAAGTAAATTTACCTATATCAAACCGATGAAGCGAGCAGGGGGACGGCGATATTACCGTCCAGAAGACGTGAAAATCATTAAAACGATACGTGATCTTTTATATGATGATGGCTATACTATTAAAGGCGTTCAAAAAATTTTAAGAGAACAGGGAATAAATTCAATTATTGCTAAAGATCTTTCTTTAGGTGATACTCCTTTGATCAATAACGTTCAAACGGAAATCTCTGGTGATACAGGTCATGAGAAAAAAGCGGAAGATAAGAAAAATGCTTTGGCATCTGTGCGAATGCGGCTTGACAGATTGCGAAAAAAGGTTAAAGAAGAACGATCGATATGATAAATTTCTGTATCATTTAAATCTATAAAGTTATGGGCGGCGGAATGTAGCGCAGCATGGTAGCGCACTTCACTGGGGGTGAAGGGGTCGCAGGTTCAAATCCTGTCATTCCGACCATTTCTTGATCAATAAAAACAACAGTTTATAAGAATTTTGAGTTTTTGTGAATTTTATCAATTTCAGTTTTTTGGGTGTTTTTCTGGTGTAGGTTAATTTTTGGAATTTCTGCAAACGCATAGATAAATTATCCGTTGATAAATTATCTATGGTGAAATCAGGACTAAGG
>JADGEY010000187.1 GCA_016744185.1 Emcibacteraceae bacterium
ATATAGTATTATGGTAATGTTTTTATATGCTTAGAATAATATATATAAATTTTGAGGCATTTAATATTTATTACATATTAACATATTGTTATTACATAATTTTAATAATTACATAGTACATTTGTTGAGCTTTAGATAAATTTTTGTTCTTTTTTACAAAGAAATAGTGTATAAGAGTTTAACGATATGAAAACTTGAATAAATATTTTTAATACGGCAGTAAACAGAGTAGGTAATAGGGATATGGTTACTTTTAGTATCATCGATTCAGAAAAGATGCAGGATAACGCTTTTGAAGCAGCAGATTTTCTAAAAACACTAGCAAATTCGAACAGACTTGTCATTTTAAGTTGCCTTCTTCGCAGTGAAATGTGCGTTGGAGACCTTGAAAAGAAATTAAATATTTCTCAGTCAGCATTGTCACAACATCTTAGCCGTATGCGGGCTGAAGGTATCGTGGGAACAAGACGTGAAAGCCAACAAATTTTTTATCGCATTAAAGACGACCGTGTAGCAAAATTACTTTCTGTTACTTATGATCTTTTTTGTAGCGATGATATTGAGCAAGTAGCTTAAATTCTAGTATTGACAACAAATTAAAGAGACCTTTTCCTTTATTGGAAGGGGGTCTCTTTTTTATATTGGAAGCGGATTTATTTTTTAGGGTCTGTATGATCCGCAAGCTCTGTATCAGTTAGAGCTATCTTTTGAATCAATAGAGCCGTCTTCTGATAGAAGAATAGCAATAGGTTTTGTCGTTTCAAACTGTGCAAATATAATCATTAAAATAACAGTAAAGGGAACGCTTAAGAACATGCCAGCAATGCCCCATATTGAACCCCATATGGATAAGGATAGCATAACAACAATAGGGCTGATATTTAATGATTTTCCCATTAGTTTCGGTTCTATTATATTTCCTACAATAAATTGAATGCCTCCTAAAGAGCCGATGACAATGAAGAACTGTGAAAAATTACTAAATTGTACAAGGCATAAGAGGGCAGGAAATAAAACCGCAAGCATTGAACCAACGGTTGGTATAAAATTAAGTAAGAAAATAATAAAAGCCCAAAAATCGGCATAATCTACGCCGACAATTCTTAAAACAATATAACAGCCAATAGCTGTAAGCAGACTTACGCCTGTTTTAATGGCTACATAAGCTTCAATTCTTGCAGAAATTTCCTTGATAATGATTGTCGCTTTTTGTAAATGATGGGTCTTTCGAAGAAGTGCGGAGAGTTTTTTGTCAAAGCTTTTTTGTTCTAAAAAAAGAAACAAAATATAGATTAATATGAGACCTGCATTTCCCGCAATCCCTGCAATTGTGCCTGCTATATTGGCAATAAAGGAGCCAATATTAATTTTTTCTTTTATTTGAGTGACGCTGGTTTGTTGATCGATGCCTACTAAATTATAAATTTTTTCAACAATTTTGAAGAAATTCTCTTGATAGCCCGCGGCAGCTGCTTTTACATTATCTATATTATTATCAATCATACCGACGATGAAATATAGGCTAAACCCCATGGTAAGAAGAGCTAAGGGAAAGGCAATACCCTTTGATAAGCTGTAGGGTTTAAAGCTTATCTTGCAATAATAGTTTGTTAAAATATTAATGAGATGCCAAATAGCGATGCTAATCATAAAAGGAACTAATAAATCACGCCCAACAACCATAATCCACACGATCATAGTCGCAATTCCAAGTCCCCCAGCATAATTTAAAATTCGCATTTAAAATATTCCTTCACTTTTATGCTCTTTAATATTTATTTTATGGCTCTTTGTTAGGCTCTAGGTCAAGCTTTAATCTGCTGGAAAGGTCATTTTTTAAAAAATCACAGCTATTAAAGTTGTTTTATACTTAGAATACTTTTATTTAAATTCAATGATTTAAATATAGTTCACCTTATGTTCTGTTTATTCTCTTGATTTATTCCTATTTGTCCCTATAGTGATTCCTATAAGCAGGGTTGTTTTAATAAAAACAACCTATAGCTTTAGTTAGATTTCGTTAAAAAAATAAGGTAGGGATAATTATATAGGGCAGGAATAATTATAATGAATTTAGTAATTTTAAATCAAAATTTAAACTATGAAAATAATAATAGTAATAATTATGGGCATAGCCAGAAAATAAAAAACAATCGAAAACATATATTATTATCTCTTGAAAACAC
>JADGEY010000188.1 GCA_016744185.1 Emcibacteraceae bacterium
GAATAAGGTATCCTTTTACAGAGCCGATTGGCATCTCAATTTCGGGCAACTTAGTAATCATTTCTGGCAATTCAATATTCATAGAACACCTCTTTTATTCTTTTCCTTATGTTTTCATAGTCACTTTATTTTTTTTGACAAAATGCTCACATCACCCACATCTTTCAAGAGATAGCTGACAAGATGACTTTACTATGAGCATAACGCTCAAACCAATCGTATACAATCTATTGTCGGGTATAAACACTTTTCATACTTAATGTTTAGTCAATATCACGACACCACTGCCTACTAAAACGCTTCCTGAACAAATATTTAAATATTGTACAGATTTCTTACTTGTAAGTAATCCTCTTGTTAAGGATGAACAATAAGAATATATCAGCAATACCGACAACAATACGGATTCAACAACCAATAATATATAAATCAAATTAGAAACAGAAATATTTGACATATCAATAATAGTCGGAAAAAAGCTAATGTAGAATAAAATAACCTTTGGATTACTCAAAGCCAATGAGAGGCCAAGGAAAAAATTTTTGCTGAGTTCCGATTTAGTGATAATTTCATTGTATTTTGTAGCTTTTTCTTTTTCAAGCAAGAGGCTAGAACCAAGGTAGAAAAGATAAACGGATCCACAAATTTTGATAATAATGAATAAATCCCCTAAAAGATTAATCACAATGGAGAGCCCCATAAAAGAGAGAACTAAATATATTATGTCACCAAGTACAACTCCAGCAATAAGGGGGATAGTAGAGCTGAAACCACATGAAAGCGAACGAGCAACAATTGTAAGAACACTTGGCCCCGGTATCGCTGCTAGAATAAACATGGCAGTTGCTAATGCGATGACTGTTTCAAATGGCACCAAAAACCTCCTGTTTGTTATGCGCCTTGGGTCAATACTCCCAGTTTCGTCTAAGTGTGCCAACTGTCGCGTCAGCTCGTATTTTTCCTCCATCAGGTTTAACTAAAGCAACGGAACCTTCCGGCAAACCAAACACTTGCTCTATTGTTTTTTTAATGGAGCGAATGCTTGCATCATTTCTCGCTGCTCGATACCGCGTTGCAGCCCCAGAAGATGATGCAACCTTTTCGACATTATTTTTATCGACTTCAATCTCAGTTTCTTCTTGCTCTGGATACTCTTCATCTTCACGCCACCATAACCCAGGCTCATAACGACGCCAGACATATCCACTTTCAACATGGTACTCTAGAACAGATTGTTTAGGGTCTATATAATCGCTGAACCTAGCCTGCACTCCGCTAATGGATGAGAAATTTCTCAGCAATGATTTTAAAAATCCTTTCTCACCGACAACACCTGTAAAAAAAGAATTTGTTGGCTCGTTAAACGTAACGCTTTGTGTAAAATATGTGTATACGGAAAAACAAGGGTCTTCCCATTGATCCTCTGCGTATTCCACCAGTGATTCATAAATTACGTCTGGGAATGTTTTTCCTTGCGCTTCCAAGCTGTCAACATCGACTTCTACTGTCGCCAAGGGGGATTTTGCTATTTTTAGATGCAACTTAGATTCATCAAGAACCATGGTATTTACTCTATTTTTTTGTTATGCCATGTTTATTTGATTAAGGTTAACCAATTATTCTCACTTGCAAAACTTTTTTTGATATTCTCCGCCATGCTGTTGAAACGACTTGACGGTACTGAAAACAATATTGTGTCGGATGTAATGTATTTTCTCATTGTAGGATCCAATGCACCAATAGTTGCCTTTGGTTTTTTTTATTTTTTTCTTTGTATGGGATCGTCCACATGCTCTGACAACCCGATGCAAATGGTACAATTACGTTATTGTTTTCAGGGCTGTCAAAATTTGACAGAGTTACCAAACCGGACAGGCTCAGCGGATTTACCCAATAATTAACGACTTCGATGCAAATATTGTCTTCTATTTGTTCGAGATTACTTAATATCAAATATTTCTTTTGCGGTTCTTCGGCTTTGATTTGATTGTAAAATTCATTTCCATAAGCAATATTTTCTTTAAACTTTTCTTTAGACGCTAAAAAGCCCCCGGCTTTTTCATTCGATTGAGTAAAACCGAAATAACAAGCAGCACCGCTACAACCGGCAGAATTCTGGGAAAAACATATTTTGTTTCCTTTCGTCGTCTTTAATATGCTTAAACATGCATGTCCATTTATTTGCC
>JADGEY010000189.1 GCA_016744185.1 Emcibacteraceae bacterium
AAAAAAAAAAGCCTGATGAAAAAACATGACAGTCTTAGCGAAGAAGAAAAAATTAGCATTAAAATTCGCCAAGGACGACCTCCTTTTGGTGTGGAAATGAAAATTACCGATGATCAAGGAAATGAACTTGCGAGAGACGGTAAAGCTTTTGGCAGGCTGCTGATTAAAGGTCCTTGGATTGCCTCTGCCTATTATAGGCAAGATGATAATATTTTAGATGAGGAGGGTTTCTTTGATACAGGTGATGTCTCTACCCTAGATCAAGATGGCTATATGACCATTGTTGATCGCTCTAAAGATGTTATTAAATCGGGCGGCGAATGGATTAGCTCAATTGATTTAGAAAATGTCGCTGTCGGTCACCCCGATGTTATGGAAGCCGCCGTTATTGGTATTGCTCACCCAAAATGGCAAGAACGTCCCTTGTTGATCTGCCTTTTAAAAGAAGACTGCGCAGAAGATAAAGAATCCATATTAAGTTTTATGGAGGGTAAAATTGCCAAATGGTGGATGCCTGATGATGTGGTCTTTATTGATGATATGCCCCATACGGCAACAGGGAAAACCCTTAAAACGAAATTAAGAGAGATTTATAAAGACTATAGCTTTCCAGCCTAATTTATTTGAAACTCAGCCTAATTTATTTAAAAATAGGCATGATGCGCAGTGAAAAAAGTATTTTGGTTAATTTTATCAAATATAGAGCATAAGCGATAAACCAAAAAATCCCTGCCATGCCTAAAATATGACTGTAAGGGCCTTCTATCATAAAGGACAGAAATACACGGCTTAGCGCAGCTAGATGAACCAGCCAAAAAAGAATAGTAAATATAGGCTCGTTTTTAACAGAATAGCCGCTATGCCCTAAAGCGGCACGGATCATCAGAGTTAAGGTTAAAGACCCTGCTGCGCCCACCGCAAAGGCGTGAAATGGAAAGCTTGTTGCAATTTCATCTGTATAAAGACTGTAACTTAGCAAGAAAAATCCGGTAACAATCCATGCATAGCCTAAATGCAAATTATAAAGCAAAGGGTTTTTCCATGCCGTCCAGCCTTTAAGCCCTGCTAGTCTAATAAATGTGATAAAGCCTGCCGCTGCTGCAAGAGCTGCCTGAATTTCATTCTCTATTTCACCGCCAAAGGCTTCATAAAAAAATGAGAAAAGTACAGATGCGATCAATGCCATAGAAAGAGGAAGCAGAAAAACGGGCGCAAAAAGCTGAATATTGGGATGATTAGACTTGGTGAAAGCCGCCATGATTCTGCCGCCGATCACATTCATTAAAAATACGACCAAAAGCAAAGCAGGAACGTAAAAGCCTTCATCAGAAAAATCAACCACTTCTAAAATGCCTAAATGGCTTAAAATATTACAAGCTGCAAAAAACATCAGGACGACCGGCAGAAATAATTTCTTTTATTCTTGGCTTTCATCAAAGCAGGAATAATCCCCATCACCGCCGCAGGTATAAATAAGCCATCGACTAAAATAGGCACGAAGGACGGTAAATATTCTGAAAAAAACATAGAAAGCCGCCCTAAAAGCCACAAAAGAGATAAAAAGAATAGCGGCGCTCCCGTAGGTACTGCCTGCCCTGTCCAATTGGGAACGGCAGTAAAGATAAATCCGATAATAATCGCAGCCAAAACACCGAATATCATTTCATGCTGGTGCCAGCTTGCGGGCGCAAAGGCACTGGGCAAATAATCCACCATGCCAGATACTAAAAGCACCCAGTAAGGTAAAATAGTAACAGCCGCCAACGCCCCGAAAAAGAAGAAAATCCTATAGCCTGCCGAGAAAATCTCATGATTTGTAATTGCCCTGATGCTCATTATTCTTCTCTTTCTAAAATTACTTGATAAGCCTTTTTACTTGAGACTTAAAGTCTTTCTCTATAATTTGCCATTTTAATGATAATCTTCATTGATCCAGATCATAAAAACTGATTCTAAATTATAAGGAATAACATTATGGGCGGCAATCTCCTAAATAACTTCATAACAGATGCGCAGATGGTTTTAGATAGGATTGGGGATAAAAGCTTAGGGTCTGGTGAACTTTAGACAACAATATGTTAATTTAAGTC
>JADGEY010000018.1 GCA_016744185.1 Emcibacteraceae bacterium
AGATCATACTGACTTATTGAAATCTAATTCCGTAATATTCGAATACTAGCACAGAACGACAAAAAGTAGTTAATAAAATATTTAAAAATTTTAAATTTAATTATAATTCATAAGCTTAAGGCGAGTTTTTTAACTTATATTTTGAACGAAATTGTAAAGAGGTAAGGTTTTTTTACAGGGTTGTTATTACGGCATTTTTTTGTTAAATAGGATTTAGGACTAGATTACAATAATCCTTGCTATAGGGTAATGGATCATATAGATTGGGATAAGCTACAGGTGGTCTATCGAATAAACTAGGTTTTTTTAATGAAGCTAAAATGGAATCATTTATCTGGGATTTTTGTATTCTCCGTTCTTTTTTGCGGAGCTGGGTATGTTTATGGGCGGATATTTAATAAAGATACTCAAAAAACTGCACAAACTTTTTTCATTACTACTGCTGATTATAATTTTATAACTTTAGACCATCCTCCTTTGGTATTACAATCTGCTCCAGCAATAAGAACAAATATTCAATTTGAGATGAGTTTTATTAATAAGTCTTCAGAAGATGGGCGTTTTCTTTTTGCGTCTCATGTTTCGGACGATTTTCCCTTTTCTGTTGGGGGGAATAAAAAAAGCAACAAAAAAACTGATCAGAAAAACCACAAAAAATCTTGCCCACAGAAAAAACGTAAATCTCATAAGCTAGATAGCCTAAAAAAAACTGCTTCGTGGATTTAGTTTTCCTCCTTTCTGCTCCAATTTTATTTAGCCTGTCTGCTTATGAAATATAGTTAGTGTTTTTTGTGTTTCCCTTTTAAGAGTTAATTTGTTATCCTTTTGATTACAATGAAAAAATAGTAAGGGGAGTATATGGTTGCGCATATCGCAGCGGTTGCGTTTATTGGAATGGAAGCACGCATTATTGACGTTCAGGTTCATATAGCATCTGGGCTTCCTTCCTTTACAATTGTGGGTCTTGCGGATAAGTCGGTGGCTGAATCTCGCGAAAGAGTGCGTTCTGCACTTGGGGCTATTGGGCTTGCATTACCACCAAAACGAATTACAATAAATCTTGCACCTGCGGATTTGCCAAAGTCAGGCAGTCATTACGATTTGCCTATTGCTCTTGGTCTTCTTGTGGCTATGGAGGCTATTCCTAGCGATGTTATGGAGGGGTATTTAGCCCTTGGTGAATTAAGCTTAGATGGAAGAATTGAAACAGTTGCAGGGGTTCTGCCCGCAGCATTGGCCGCTCTTTCCAATGATTTAGGTTTAGTATGCCCAGAAAAATCAGGCGGTGAAGCGGCTTGGGCGGAGGGACTTTGTATTATTGCAGCGTCTAATTTACTAGATTTGATTAACCATTTTAAAGGGCATCAGCATATTGAACAGCCCAAAATTACAGCAGAAGAGGTCTCTTACGCTTATAAAGATTTAAAAGATATTAAAGGTCAAGAAACAGCTAAGCGTGCGCTTGAAGTGATTGCTGCGGGGGGGCATCATATGTGTATGGTTGGGCCTCCTGGGTCAGGGAAGTCAATGCTCGCAGCAAGGCTTTCAGGGATTTTGCCGCCTCTTACACCAGAAGAGATTTTAGAAATTTCAATGGTTGCGTCAATAGCAGGAGAGTTACTAGAAGGGCAGCTTAGTATTTCTCGTCCCTATAGAGCCCCTCATCATAGCGCATCAATGGCAGCTCTTACGGGGGGTGGCATAAAAGTCCTGCCAGGGGAGGTAACTTTAGCCCATAGAGGCGTTCTTTTTTTAGATGAGCTGCCTGAATTTCAGCGAGGAGCATTGGATAGCTTAAGGCAGCCCATTGAAACGGGAGAGGCGGTTGTAGCGCGGGCAAATATGCATGTGACTTATCCGGCTAAATTCCAACTTATTGCTGCAATGAATCCTTGCCGCTGCGGTGGCTCTGCTGATCCAGAAGTGGGCTGTCAGCGAGGGGTAAAATGTGCAAGTGATTATCAGTCAAAAATATCAGGGCCTTTTATGGATCGGTTTGATATTCATATAGAAGTTCCGGCGGTAAGTGCGATGGACTTAACGCTTCCTCCTGCATGCGAGGGAACGCAGGAAGTCGCCGCAAGAGTTTTAGCCGCTAGAAGAATACAAGAAAACCGCTACCGTGCATTAGATGTATTTGCGCATGTAAGATGTAACGCAGATTTAGAGGGGGAGCTTTTAGAACAGGTTACAAATATTGATGAAAAAACAAGAGATATTCTATTTAAAGCCATTGAGAAAATGAACCTTACAGCGCGTGGGTATCACAGAGTTTTAAAAGTTGCTCGAACTTTAGCAGATTTAGACGCTGTAGAGAACATAGCACAACATCATATAGCAGAAGCGTTAAGTTATAGAAAAAGAGTAGTTACGCTGTAACCTAACCGCCGCAGAAGAACGGTAAATGGCGTCTTTTTTTGGGCGTCTTCTAAAAAAAACAACCCTAATAACCCCAATAGAACAAGTGATAATGCGCTAGGAGCATCAACAGTATATGATACCATTAAAATATTTGATGCAGTAAAATATTTGCCATAATCTCCTGATGTAAAACAAACCTTGTAAGTACTCATCGTCAAATAATTTGGTATTAGTGGTGGTCTAAATTAAGAGAGAGTTTATCCTCTTTTTGTATTTTATATAGGTCTGGTGAACTTTAGGCTATAATATATTAATCTTACGTCTCTATACCGTAAAAAGATGCGTTGGAAATAGAGCTATTACAGGGGCGTTCGAATTCTTCTGGTAATGCATGAGGAGGATAATATATCAATGGACTTTATTAAGAACGTTCTTCCTAAGGGGAAAATACTCTTAAACCACAGGAAATATTACACTTTTAATTTTATTATTGTTTTTGTGGGTGTTTAATGTTATTCTGTAGGACAAATTTTAATAACAAGTTGTTTAGTGAAAATGCAAGACTCAAAAAATTTAGAACCGATGCAAAAAGAAGAATCTTCTAACATGTCGCGATTAGATTCTTTATTGCGGGCAATTCTCGGTGTAACTATACTGGTTTTAATGTATTTGGGTTATATTGGGCCTGTTGGCTGGTTTGGGGCAGTATCGCTTATGATGGGTTTAGTTTCTTGGTGTCCTCTTTATTTTATTCTCGGTGTATCGACTTGTTCTAAAAAAAATGAGGATAGTTGATTAAGTATCTCTTCTTTTTTGACTGTTAAATTTTTATTTATCACTGCCCATCTTTAATGCTGCAATAAAACATTCATGAGGTATTTCTACCTTTCCGTACATCCGCATTTTCTTTTTGCCTTTTTTCTGTTTTTCAAGCAGCTTTCTTTTACGGGAAATATCGCCGCCGTAACATTTTGCCGTTACATCTTTACGCATTGCGCTGATGGTTTCACGGGCAATTACTTTGCCGCCAATAGCCGCTTGAATAGGGATTTTAAAGAGCTGACGGGGGATAAGATCTTTTAACCTTTCGCATAATGCCCGTCCTCGGTGTTCCGCTTGGTTTCTATGTACCATGATGCTTAAAGCGTCCACAGGTTCTGAATTAACAAGGATTGAAAGCTTAACCAGATTGCCTTCTCTATATTCATCAAACTGGTAATCAAAGCTTGCATAGCCCCGAGTAATTGATTTAAGGCGGTCATAAAAATCATAAACAACTTCATTCAGGGGCAGTTTATAGATGACCATCGCCCGCGTTCCAGCGTAGGTTAATTCCACTTGCTCGCCGCGTTTTTCTTGGCAAAGGGTTAGTACATTCCCCAAATATTCATCGGGCACTAAAATAGTAGCTGTTATCCAAGGCTCTTCAATATATTCAATGCGGGTTACTTCTGGCATATCAGCGGGATTGTGAAGTTCTATTTGTGAGCCGTCATTCATTTGTAATTTGTAAATAACGCTTGGCGAGGTTGTGATGATATCAAGATCAAATTCACGGATCAGGCGTTCTTGGATAATTTCAAGATGTAGCATCCCTAAAAAACCGCAGCGAAATCCATATCCAAGGGCGGTTGAGGTTTCTGTTTCAAACTGAAAGCTTGCATCATTAAGGCGCAGTTTATTCATGCTTTCTCGCAGCATTTCAAAATCCGCAGCATCGGCAGGAAACAACCCGCAAAAAACAACAGGCTGAACAGGTTTAAAACCAGGGAGGGCTTCGGAGGTTTCATTTTTAAACTCTGTAATCGTATCGCCCACATGGGTGTGGGAGACTTCTTTAATCGAGGCGGTAAAAAAGCCGACTTCCCCTAGTCCAATTTCATCAACCAGTTCTTCTTTTGGGGTGAAAACGCCTGTGCGGTCAACGGTATGTTCTGTATCCGCCGCCATCATACGAACTTTCATGCCTTTTTTAAGCGTCCCATCGATAATGCGAACCAGAACCATAACACCCAAATAAGTATCGTACCAACTATCCACAAGCAGAGCTTTAAGCGGGGCATTGGGATCACCTTTTGGCGCAGGAAGATTTGCCACAAGACTATTAAGAAGCTCTTCAATCCCTTCGCCTGTTTTAGCAGAGGCTTTAATAGCGCCAGATGCATCAATGCCGATAACATCTTCTATTTGCTGGCGCACTTGTTCAGGCTCGGCAGCGGGAAGGTCTATTTTATTAAGAACAGGGACGATTTCATGATTATTATCAATCGCTTGATATACATTTGCAAGCGTTTGTGCCTCGACTCCTTGGGAGGAATCAACCACAAGAAGAGAGCCTTCACAGGCATAAAGGCAGCGGCTAACCTCATAAGCGAAATCAACATGCCCTGGGGTATCCATTAAGTTCAGGACATATGTAAGCCCATCAGAGGCTTTAAAGTTCAGCCGCACAGTTTGCGCTTTAATTGTAATGCCACGCTCTTTTTCAATATCCATATTATCGAGAACTTGCTGCGTCATGTCACGGTCGGAAAGTCCGCCGCAAAATTGGATCATACGGTCAGCTAATGTGGATTTTCCATGATCAATATGTGCAATGATGGAAAAATTTCTTATAAGGTTTATATCAGTCATACAGGGCTTTTATCATTCTCATTGGCATAGAACAATATCTATTATTCTTATTTTAAAGAAGAAATGATTTTATCTTAAAATATTTGGTTTATGAACAAGATACCGGCAGGGTTTTAGCTCTCTGCTTTTCATAGATTTTGTACGGTGATGCCATAATTCGGCTTCTTTTTAATCTCTCATTTATTATTTTTTATGGGCTAGATATTTACGCACTTGGATATGTTTATCACTTAGTAATTTAGATAGCAAATTCCAAGATTCTGCGTCTTTCATTATAATCTGAAGTGAATCCATTTCATCTTGCGGAGAAAGAGAGGCAAGGATTTTTTCGGCACCTGCCCAGTTTTTAGAAATAATTTTAATGTAATCTTCTGATATATCCTCATTCACACGAACATTAAAACCTGCATCTTCTAAGTTTTTTTTCATTTCTTTTTCAGTAATGAAAAAAGGGGCGGTTGTTTCTTGCATTTGCCATTTTTGAACATCTGAATTTATCATGGATTCTTCATTTAGCAAGCAGTAGTCTGTAATGAGCAAAAGCCCATCATTTTTTAAATTATCAAAGATTTTTTTAAGGAAAACGGGTTTATCTTCAATAGAATATATTGTTTCTTTGGCAAAACATCGGTCGAATTTGCGCTCGAATGGCTCATCAGAAACAGGATCATATTTAACCAGAACGGCTTTGTCTTTTAAATCAGCTTCAAGTGAAAGCTCGTTCCCTCTTTTAACCAGCTCATTTGATATCTCGAACCCAGAAACCCAAGAAGAAAATTCATCAGCAAGAACTCTTGTCGGACCGCCGAGTTTTGCGCCAATAACAGCAACGCTCATTTTATCTGTTAGGCACAGCATTTTAGAGAGGCTTTTAACATATTCTGAGCCCCCAGGCCCGCAATAGCCTTCACCCCAGATAAGCTGCGCAAGTTCAATGCGCTTTTCTGTCCATTCTAAGGGGGGCAGGTTTTCTACTGGAGGGGTGTTTTTTTTAGGAGGAGGCAGCTCTTTTTTATCCTGCGGGTTTCCGTTCAAATGCAGTAAATATTCTTCGGCATCATAGCCTTCCCACCAAGCTTTAAGCCTGAGTTTGAAAGATAGTTTTTCTATTTGAGCATTTTCAGCCATTTAGTTCTGCCTGTGAATTTTATTATTCTACAATCATAGGGCAAAGGACTTTAAATTTAGTTAACCAATTAACTCCTTAAAAACATTTGAAACTTTGAAAAAAACACTTTTAATATTACCGCAGTTTAGCCCCCGTTTTTTTAGCGGCACTTGCAATTACCTTTGTGCTAAAAGCTTCAATTTCATCATCGGTTAATGTACCAGATTTAGGCTGGAGCTTTACATTTATACCAACAGATTTTTGTGATCCATTTTCGCCGAAACCTTCATAAACATCAAAAATTGCAACATTTTCAATAAGATTTTTATCCGCTGATTTTACCGCTCGTACAAGATCACCTGCTGGGGTACCTTGATCTACAACAAAAGCGAAATCTCTTTCTATCGCTTGATAATCCGATGCCTTTAAAGGACCACGGTTATTATCAGATTTGGCTTTTGGAAAGGGGATAGAACTTAGCATGATTTCAAACCCAACTAGCGGGCCTTTAACATCCAGTGATTTTAAAATCTTAGGGTGAATTTCACCAAAATAAGCAAGGATATTTTTGGGTCCAAGTTTTAGAGCACCGCTGCGCCCTGGATGATACCAAGCAGGGGCTTCTGCAGCGACTTGAGCATTGTCTATTTTTACGCCAATCGTACGCAGGATTTCTTCTGCATCGGCTTTAGCGTCATAGGCACTCACCTTTTCTGGATTTCCTGTCCAGTGGCGCACACCATTAAGCCCTCGCCTAATACCTGCAATGACCATATGCTGACCTTCTGGAACGTCAGATGAAAATTGGTTTCCAGCCTCAAAAAGCTGTGATGAATGGGCACCTCGGTCAGCGTTTCGTCCTGCGGCTGTGATAAGATTGGGCAGAAGGCTCGGGCGCATGGTACTAAGATCATTTGAAATCGGATTATCTAAGATAAGATGAGCAGGCACATTACCGAATAATTTTGCTTGGCTCTCTGGCAGGAACGCCCAAGTGACCGCTTCACGAAGCCCCCGTCCTGCTGCGGTACGTTTAGCAGTACGCACCCGTTTTTGCATGGCGTTCAGTCCCGTGATGATAGGGCGTGAAGAATTTGGCAGGGGTACAGAGACAATATTCTCGAACCCATAAATACGAAGAACCTCTTCGACAAGGTCAGCTTCGCCCACAATATCACACCGCCAAGAAGGGTTCGTAACATTAAGTTTCTTACCGCTCACCTCGGCTGTAAAGCCAAGGTTTCCTAAGATTACTTTAGCCTCATCAAGGCTTACCGTAACGCCGCCAAGTTCAGCAATACGTTCTGGGCGGAAAGAGATAGTATGGGATACGCTAGGGACTTTGCCAGCGGTAATAACATCAGATGCTTCACCGCCGCACAGCTCTAAGATAAGTTTTGTCGCAGCTTCAATGCCAGTTAGAACGCTCTCAGGATCAACGCCTCTTTCAAAACGGTATCTTGCATCGGATTCAATGCCAAGCTTGCGTCCTGTTAGGGCTGTCGTAATCGGGTCAAACCATGCACATTCAAGATAGACATTTACAGTTTTATCTGTGCAGCCTGTCGCACTCCCGCCCATAACGCCGCCGAGGCTGATGACATTTTTATCATCGGCAACCACGCAGTTTTCAGATCCAATTTTATAAGTTTTATCGTCCAGTGCTTCGAGTGTTTCGCCTTCTTTGCCCATGCGAATAGTAAGGTCACCATTCACTTTATCCGCATCAAAAACATGAAGAGGACGAGCGAGATCAAAGGTCATATAATTGGTAATATCCACAAGGATAGAAATCGGGTTTAGACCAATTGATTTCAGGCGGCGGCAAAGCCATGCAGGACTTTGTCCATTTTTAACGCCTTTGATATAACGCCCAGCAAAAACAGGACATTCTTTTTTAGAGGTGATCGTAACATTGAGCGGATTTGGAAACGTGCCTTTTATAGGGCTTTGATCAGGGTTTTTAAGCGTCCCTAAACCTGCCGCAGCAAGATCACGGGCAATGCCATATACGCCAAGCGCATCTTGGCGGTTTGGCGTGATGGCAATTTCAATAATAGGATCATCTATCCCTTTATAATCAGCAAAACTCATGCCGACAGGGGCATCGGATGGCAGGTCAATAATACCGTCATGATCTTCGCCAAGCCTAAGTTCTCGCTCGGAACACATCATGCCATTTGATTCCACACCGCGGATTTTTGTTGGCTTTAATTTCATGCCATTACTGGGAATAACGCTGCCAGAAGGGGCAAATGCACCAAGAAGTCCCGTGCGGGCATTATGTGCGCCGCAAACCACTTGCAGGATTTCGCTGCCCGTATCGACTTTTAAAACCTGTAATTTATCAGCGTCAGGGTGAGGGGCTGCCTCTATAACCTTTGCAATGACAAAAGGGCGTAGCTCATCGGCAGGATTAACCACTTCTTCAAGCTCTAAACCAATAGAGGTTAATTTATCTGTAATAACCTCTAAAGAGGCATCTGTTTCAAGATAGGATTTTAACCAGCTTAATGTGAATTTCATTTTCTTATCCTATCTTATTTCTGACCAGATTGGGTGAGGGGGCGTGTGCTAAGCGATGGAATATCGAGGCAAGAAAACCCATAATGTTTTAGCCACCTTAGATCCGCAGCAAAGAAATCACGCAGATCAGGAATGCCCCATTTAAGCATTGAAATACGGTCAAGCCCCATGCCAAATGCAAAGCCTTGATATTCATTCGGGTCAAGCCCAACATTCTCCAGAACTTTTGAATTCACCATGCCGCAGCCCATAATTTCAAGCCAATCATCGCCTTCACCAATGACAATTTCACCATCTTTAAACGAGCAGCCAATATCGACCTCGGCAGAAGGCTCGGTAAAAGGAAAATAGCTGGGGCGAAAACGCACTTTTACATTTTCCACTTCAAAGAATTTTTTGACGAAATTTTCAATAGACCATTTAAGATGCCCCATATGAATGCCTTTATCAATCACAAGAGCTTCAACTTGGTGGAACATAGGCGTGTGGGTTGCATCGCTATCACAGCGGTACGTCCGCCCAGGGGCGATAATGCGAAAGGGCGGTTTACCTGCCATCATGGTACGAATTTGTACGGGAGATGTATGGGTGCGCAGAACCTTGCGCTTGCCATTTTCATCTTCGGGGAAATAAAAAGTATCATGCATTTGACGGGCGGGATGCTCTTCTGGAATATTAAGAGCCGTAAAATTATAGAAATCTTCCTCAATTTCAGGACCCTCTGCCACAGAAAATCCCATTTCGGTAAAGATTTCTGTTACTTCATCAACTACTTGCGTGATCGGGTGAATTGATCCTTTTCCTTCTGGCGTGGGCGTTAAGGTAATATCAATTTTTTCAGACAGCAGCCGTGCATTTAAAGCTTCTTCTTCCAGAACGTTCTTACGATCAGAAATTTTATCATTTAGGGCAGTTTTAAGACCATTAAGCTTTGGTCCAAATTCTTGACGCTCTTCTGGTGTCATTTTCCCAAGCCTCCGCATCAGAAGGCTCACCCGCCCTTTTTTGCCAAGCTCTGCAACACGCAGCTTATCAAGAGAATCTATGTCATTTACACCATTAATTGCTGCTGTAATATCTGTTTCAATTTGCTTAAGATCGTCCATCTTCTCACCCGAATTTTAAATTTTATAAATGATTCAATAAATAAGGAGCCTACTGCAAAAAGCAGGCTCCTTCAAACTTTGATCTGCAAAATAAATTTTGCTTTATATTAGATAGCCAATGAGCAGTTTTAAGCTGCTGCCGCTTTCGCTTGTGCAACGATTGCGCTAAAGGCTTCTGGTTCACGAACGGCTAAATCAGCCAGAACTTTACGATCAAGCTCGATGCCTGCAAGTTTCAGGCCGTTCATAAATCGTGAATATGTGAGGTCTTCAAGACGGCAAGCCGCATTAATACGTTGAATCCAAAGGCCACGGAATTGACGTTTACGGACTTTTCTATCACGGTAAGCATATTGACCTGCTTTTTCAACAGCCTGCTTTGCTACTCTAATAGTAGATTTTCTGCGGCCTCGGTACCCCTTAGCTGCGTCTAGTGTCTTTTTGTGACGGGCGTGTTTCGTTACGCCTCTTTTTACATGTGCCATTTTTTATAAGCTCCTGATTAACCGTAAGGCATAAATTTCTTGACGATACGGGCATCTGCATCACACAGAATAGTTGTACCGCGAAGTTTACGAATTTGTGAATTTGTACGTTTGATCATACCATGCTGTTTACCAGCTTGACCGGCACGTACTTTGCCTTTTGCAGTAAGCTTAAAGCGTTTTTTGACACCGCTTTTCGTCTTCATTTTGGGCATTTTGCTTATCCTTAAAATAAATTAATATATAAAGTTAGATTTCTTACTCTCTAACTTAAAGCTCGTTCATCAGCGAGGCATGCCCTTTTTCAAGTCGCCATACTAATGATCTTTGGGCTTATAACGTGAGCTACTGCGAGGGTCAAGCAGTTTTAGCTCTCTTTGCGTATAGATAATTTCCTGCCATAGGACAGCGACCGCCAAAGCCATTCAGCAGGACCATATTTATAGGATTTAAGCCAAAAATGACTGAATATTATAAGAATAGCCCAAATCCCAACAACAAAAATCAACAGCTCTGCACGCCCAAATTTATTATAAAGATCAAAACCAAAACCATTAAAAAGAATCAGAGCAATCAGGCTTTGCCCTAAATAACAGCTCAGAGCCATTTTTCCGACAGAGGCAAGAGCGTTAATAACAGGCTTTAAAATACCCATTTTCATAATGATATGAACCATAGCAATGAAAGAAATACTTAGCGCGATGCGTGAAAAACCAATGATAGATATGAAAAACATTTGCGCAGGCATATCAAAATTTCTTTCAAGTGAAAAATAAATAAGATAGCCGTTAACCGCTGTGCCGATGACAAGCCCTATAATTATGGCTTTAACATAACAGCCACATGATTTTTCGCCGGTTATAAATCCTGTGCGGTAAAGAATGAAACCAAGCAGCATTAAAGGAGCAACATCAAGAAAGAGAAAGAGAAGGGCAACAGTTTGCATTTCAATTGAAATCCCTGAATTTACTCTAAAAGCATCGAAGTACGTTCCGCTATGGGCTGCGATTTGTGCGAGTGACCGTGCTTTAGCCTTTTCTATTTCAAGTGCCATTCCTTGTGTTGCTTCTGGCACGTTCGCCCCAGCCCAAGCAAAAAAACCAAAGAGGATTAAGCTAAAAAGAACAAGTAATGTGATGATTATATAAGTTTTCTTAAGGCTCATATTACGCCAAAAAAGAACGATCATACCAATGATGGCATAGGAAAATAAAATATCCCCAAAAAAGAGCATTACATGGGCATGAAATAGACCAAACAGAGCTAGAAACAGGCAGCGACGAAGAAAAAAGCTTTGCGCTGCTTTTGTTTCTTTATTTTGGGTTAACAGGATAATGCTGACCCCAAATAATATAGAAAATAATGCGCGCATTGTGCCATTGGCAAAAAGATTCGATATCATCCATGTATAGCCATCTGCCGCCGTCTGAACGCCGTAAGAAAGTGGATTACCATAAGCCTCAAAGGGCAGAGCATGCGCAGTAATATTCATAATAAGAATACCAAGAACCGCAATGCCTCGAATAACATCTAAAGATTGAATTCGGGCAGCATTTTTGACAGGGTTATTCTTGATGGGGTTATTGACCATGTCGTTTATTGGTATGTTTTGGGTAATACTCATAGATAGGTTCGCTTCTTCTTACTTTTAATGGTTTTTATTTTATGGTTTTACCTGTATATTGTCAAATACCTGTAAGTTTTAATAATATGAAGGATAAGTTATGGTATTTAAGAAGTTAATAGCTGCCCTATGGATAGGAATGCTTCTCTTTACAAGTCATGCGTTTTCTCAAGAAAAGACAGTTCAAAAAATCAATACCAACCCTGCGTTATGGGTTATTGAAAATCAAGGTCACAAAACATATTTTTTAGGGTCAATACATTTGCTGCCAAAGGATGTTGTTTGGTATGGCTCAAAAATAAAGTCAGCATTTGAAGCGGCTGATGAGGTTATTTTTGAAATTGATATGTCTGATCCCCAAATGGAGAAAAAAGCGCAGGCGATCATGATGAAATATGTAATGCTTCCAGAAGGTCAGAGCCTTAAATCTGTTTTAGATGAAGAGACTTATAAGCGTTCTATGCTTGTTGCAAAAAACCTGCTTGGCGCACCAGAAGCGGGCGTATCGGCATTTCAGCCTTGGTTCTTGTCATTACAGTTTACGGTTGTTTCCGTGATGAAAATGGGGTTTAACCCTAATGAAGGCATAGATAAGAAGATAGCGGCTTTTGCTAAATTAAAAAATGTAAAAGTTTCTGCCCTTGAAACAATTGAAGATCAAATGAGTGCGATTGGAGGTCAAAAAATGTCTGTCCAATTGGAAATGCTAAAAGATACGCTTCATCAGTTGGATGATTTTTCTAAATATATGAAAGATCTTTTAGACGCATGGAAATCAGGAGATGAGAAAGAACTTGCTACAGCTTTGGTAGATTATATGAAAAAATCTCCAGAACTTTATGAAGCCCTGCTTGTAAAACGCAATAAAGCATGGGTTTCTGTCCTAGAAAAACTAATGGCTGCAAAACAAAATAATTTTGTTGTTGTTGGCGCAGCTCATCTTGTGGGTAGTGACAGTGTACTTAATATGTTAAAAGCTAAAGGATATAAAGTCTCCCGCGTTCAATAATAAAGCCTCGATTTAATTCTTTAAAAGCCTGTCTCTGATATTAGGGGCGGGCTTTTATATTTTATAGCCTTCTGTAAATATTTGCATCAGCCCATCATGGTAATGAGACCTGATCCTAGTATGTTTTCGGCAATATTCATGGATAGGCTTCCCTCTTTTACTCTGATAATGGTTTTTACTTTATGGTTTTACCTGTATATTGTCAAATATCTGTAAGTTTTAATAATATGAAGGATAAATTATGGTATTTAAGAAGTTAATAACTGCCCTATGGATAGGGACGCTTTTTTTTACAAATCATGCGTTTTCTCAAGAAAAGACAGTTCAAAAAATCAATGCTAACCCTGCGTTATGGGTTATTGAAAATCAAGGTCATAAAACATATTTCCTAGGGTCGATACATTTACTGCCAAAGGATTTTGTCTGGTATGGCTCAAAAATAAAATCAGCCTTTGAAGGGGCTGATGAAATTATCTTTGAAATTGATATGTATGACCCTCAAATGGAAAAAAAAGTACAGACTAGTATGATGAAATATGTAAAGCTTCCGGAAGGTCAGAGCCTTAAATCTGTTTTAGATGAAGAGACTTATAAACGTTCTATGCTTGTTGCAAAAAACCTACTTGGCGCACCAGAAGCGAGCGTATCCACATTGCAGCCTTGGTTCTTGTCATTCCAGTTTGCGGTTGTTTCCATGGTGAAAACGGGTCTTGACCCTAATCCTAGCGTAGATGAGAAGATGGAGTCTTTTATAAAATTAAAAAATGTAAAAGTTTCTGGTCTTGAAACAATTGAAGATCATATGAGTGCGCTTGGAGGTCAAAAAATGTCTGTCCAATTGGAAATACTTAAAGATACGCTTGACCAATTAGATGACCTGCCTAAATATATGAATAAGCTTTTAGAGGCATGGAAAGCTGCGGATGAGAAAGAGCTTGCGACAGCTTTTGTCGATGACATGAAAAAATCTCCAGAACTTTATGAAGCATTGCTTGTAAAACGCAATAAAGCATGGGTTCCTGTCTTAGAAAAACTAATGGCTGCAAAGCAGGATAATTTTGTTGTTGTTGGAACAGCTCATCTTGTGGGCAGTGACAGTGTGCTTAATATGCTAAAAGCTAAAGGATATAAAATCTCTCGCGTTCAGTAAGAAAGCCTAGCTTTAATTCTTTAAGGGCCTGCCTCAATTTTAAGAGGCGGGTTTTTATATTTTATAGCCTTCTGTAAATATTTGCATCAGCCCCTCATGGGCGGGGCGGGCTTTCATTTGGTCATACCATCTTGAAATATGTTCATATTCATCAATGTTAAGGCTGGTATAATCTTTGGTCATTAATATTGGAAAGCTTGTCATATCTGCAAGTGTAATCTGATCTCCGCATAAAAATTTATTTTGCGATAATATACCATTTATAAAAGGAAATTGCTCATTGAGGATAAATTTAACTTCCGCCAACGCCTCTTGATTGATCTCTTTTGCGAATAATTTATGAAGGATAAGTTCTTGGTAAAAATACACCCCCACAGGACGGAAAATATGGTGAGCCACAAAATCCATCATCTGGTCAATTTTAGCAGCTTTAACAGGACCATTTGGGTAAAATCTATTATTAGATATTCGGGTAAGATAGCGGCAGATGCTATTGCTTTCAGAAATAACATGCCCATCATGCTCTAATACAGGGACTTTCCCTAAAGGGCTGCGCAGAAGATGTTCTTCTGATTTATGCTGTTTTTTCTTAAGATCAATATTGATATATTCAAATTCATGCCCTAGCTCTTCCAGCGTATAAATTACTTTGGCAACGGTTAGGGTTGAATGACCAAATAGTCTCATCATTATGATATCTCCTATGGCTAATCACAGGAGTATATCATAAAACAGGTTTTTTTTGAATGGGAGCTTTTAATTTAGTTCTTAGAAGCCATAATCATCGTGATTTGACGGCCTTCTAATTTTGGTTGCTGTTCAATTTTCACCCGTTCAGCGAACTGGTCACGCACGCGGGTTAAAATGTCAAGTCCAAGCTCTTGGTGGGTCATTTCACGGCCGCGAAAGCGCATTGTAACCTTAACCTTATCACCCTGCGTCAGAAATTTGTCAATTGCCCGCATTTTCACATCATAATCATGAGTTTCAATACCAGGGCGCAGTTTAATTTCTTTTACTTCTACGGTTTTTTGTTTTTTACGGGCGAGGGCTGCTTTTTTCTGGGCTTCATATTTAAAGCGGCCATAATCAAGAATTTTACAGACAGGAGGCTCTGCATTAGGAGAAATTTCCACTAAATCAAGACCCGCTTTAGAAGCAAGCTCAAGGGCTTTTGCAATTTGAACCGCACCATGATTTTCACCCGTTTCATCAATGAGACGAACTTCATCATTTGTAATATCTTGATTGACTCTTGGGCCTTTTTTTGATGATGGGCCCTGCATTGGACGTTTAGCTATTTAGGTTTCCTCCTGCGGTATATCTTATTTTGAATAAAATGACCGTCTTGTCTGTTAATATTATATTGATAAAAGATCAATGAAGCTAACCTTTAGCTCATATTGATCTCTTTTTCACCTAGAATCTGACCTATAGGGTTAATTTTTTAATTTTTCCTTAAATCAGGTGCAATTGCTTCGTCTATTATTGCCTGCACCGCCTCTTCTAAGCTATGTGTTTCTTGTGCTTTAGAGCCAAGACGGCGCACAGTTACAGTCTTTTGTTCCGCTTCACGTCCCCCGACCACAAATATGGCAGGGACTTTCGCATGGGAATGTTCCCGAACCTTATAATTGATCTTTTCATTTCGAAGATCAAGTTCGACTCGGATACCAAGAGCTTTCATTTTGCTATAAATCTCTCTCACATAATCATCTTGATCACCAGAAATTCCTGTTACCACCACTTGAATAGGGGCAAGCCACATAGGGAAACACCCTGCGAAATGTTCAATCAGGATTCCCATGAAACGCTCGAACGAGCCAAGGATCGCACGGTGAAGCATGACGGGACGGTGTTTGGCATTATCTGCACCAACAAATGTGGCATCTAACCTTTCGGGGAGGACAAAATCAACTTGCATTGTGCCGCACTGCCAATCCCGTCCAATAGCGTCTACAAGAACAAATTCAAGTTTTGGACCATAAAAAGCACCCTCACCAGGGTTCATTGTATAATCAAGCCCCACATGGTCAATGGCCGCTTTAAGAGCATTTTCAGCTTTATCCCATGTCTCATCTGTTCCCGAACGTACTTCTGGGCGGTCAGAGAATTTAACTTTAATATCGGTAAAACCAAAATCTTTATAAGTTTCGATCAGCATTTTGCAGAAAATCTCTGTTTCTGAGGTGATCTGGCTTTCTTCACAAAAAATATGGGCATCATCTTGCACGAATGCCCGCACCCGCATCAGACCATGCAGCGCGCCCGATGGCTCATACCGATGGCATGATCCAAATTCAGCAAGGCGCAGGGGCAGGTCACGGTAGCTGACCAAACCTTGATTAAAAACCTGTACATGGCAAGGACAGTTCATTGGTTTGAACGCTAGGTGTCTTTCATCGGCCTGCGTGGTGTACATATGTTCCCGGAATTTTTCCCAGTGACCCGATTGCTCCCAAAGCTTGCGGTCAACAAGCTGCGGCGTTTTAATTTCTTGATAATCATATTCTATCTGCTTGCGGCGCATATAGCTTTCGACCTGCGTATAGATCGTCCAGCCTTTGGGATGCCAGAACGGCATTCCTGCGGCTTCTTCTTGGAAATGAAACAGTTTTAATTCTTTGCCAAGCTTTCTATGATCACGTTTTTCAGCTTCTTCTAGCCGCATAAGATAGGCTTTTAATTCTTTTCTATCCCGCCAGACTGTCCCGTAAATGCGCTGCAGCATTTCATTATTGCTATCGCCCCGCCAATAAGCCCCCGCAATGCTCATAAGTTTAAAGGCATCACCCACATATTTAGTCGATGGAAGATGAGGACCTTTGCAAAGATCGATAAAATCACCTTGCTTATAAAGCGTGATGGTCTGACCTGTCGGAATGGCAGAAATAAGTTCTGCTTTATAAGTCTCGCCCATGTCCGTGAAGAATTTAACGGCTTCATCTCTGTCCATTTCACTGCGAATAATCTCTTCATTTCTATGGATGATTTCTTTCATGCGTTTTTCGATTTTTTCTAAATCATCAGGCGTGAAAGGCTCTGTGCGGGCAAAATCATAATAAAACCCATCTTTAATCGCAGGACCAATGGTAACTTGAGTTTCAGGCCAAATCTCTTTTACCGCCTCGGCAAGGACATGGGCGCAGTCATGACGCATGGCCTTTAACGCAGCATCATCTTTTTTTGTCACGATAGAGACTTTTGCATCATGGCTGATAGGGCGGTTAAGATCCCACAGCTCGCCGTCAACGGTAATAAGCACTGCGGCTTTTGCAAGGCCGGGGCCAATATCAGCGGCTAAGGTCGCTCCCGTAACCGGCGTTTCATCAAATTCTCTGACGCTGCCATCGGGAAGAGTTAGCTTAATGCTATCATTGCTCATTTTCAGTACCTTCGTGTCTTTTAAATAATTATCTTTTGGTGACATTAGAATGAAAATATTTCAAGTCAAGCACCAGTTGCATCTTTTAAATAATTTTGGGCATTTTTTTGCAAAAAAGCTATTTTTATTTGCTAAGAATGAAATTTTACGTATCTTTGTGGGTATATTTTGCTTTTTGAGAATAAATAATGCCTGCTATTAATATCAATGGACGAAAAATTGCTTACCATCAGATTCTAGGGGATAAGAAGAGGGCGGCAGTTCTTTTTTGCGGCGGCTATATGTCGAACATGGACGGAACGAAAGCGTTGTTTTTTGAAGAATTTTGTAAGAAAAATAATATTTCTTATATTCGGTTTGATTATTCGGGGCATGGCGCATCATCGGGTGATTTTATTGAGGGGACGATTGGCGCATGGCTTGAAGATACTATGGGCATTATCAAAGAGCTTGTCTCTGGCGATCTTATCATCATCGGTTCTAGCATGGGGGGCTGGATTGGGCTTCTTGCGGCGCAGGTTCTTAAAGCCCAAATGAAAGGCTTTATCGGGATTGCCGCTGCGCCAGATTTTACCCGTGCGCTAATGTGGAAAAGCTTTCCAGAGGCTATAAAAAAACAGTTGATTGAAACGGGGCTTTATTTAGAGCCATCAGAATATGGTGATGATCCTTATAAAATTTCATATAATTTCATTACCGAAAGTGACCAGCATTTAATGCTGGGGGGTGATATTGGGGTTTCCTGCCCTGTGCGGCTCTTTCATGGTACGAAAGATGTCACTGTGCCGCCAAACTGGACTGAAAAAATTGCATCGGCTTTGACGAGTGATGATGTTCTTATTCATATGATACAGGGCGGTGATCATAGGCTGTCATCAGATGAAGATTTGAAGCAATATCAGAAAGCTATTTTAGAGCTTGTCTAATTGTGGGGCGTAGCCTTCTTTATAGCTGGGGTATTTAAGCTTTATTCCAAGTTCTTTTTTGATGCGCTGATTGTCCGTTTTTTTGCTTTCGCTGTAAAAGCTGCGCATTAAGGGGGACAGGATCGGGTCATCAACGCCGACCGAGGGCAGGGGGGCAAGCCCCAGTTTTTGGGTTAGGTAATCTAAAATTTCTTCTGGAGGGCAGGGGTCATCGTCGCTTAAATTATAAATTCTTTTTGGATTGGGCTGCATCATTGAGGCGTGAAGAATTTGGGCGATATCTTTCACATGAATGCGTGAGAAATATTGGTTCTTTTTGACGATACGTTTGGCACGCCCAGAAAGAATAGATTTTAATTGCCCCCTGCCGCTGCCATAAATACTGCTGAGCCTAAAAATATGAAGCGGTAAATCTTGTGCTTGCCATAGCTCTTCTGCTTCTAGCCGCTGCATTCCTCTTGTCGATGTTGGTCTGGTTTGTGTCTCTTCGTTAATAAGTCTGCCCTGCTGATCGCCATAAACGCCTGTAGTCGAGAGATACCCTATCCATTTTAAGTTTTTCATCTGTTTAAGCCGCTCGGAATGAAAATGTAAAAAAGGGTCTGCATAATCATCTGTTGGGGCTGTGGAGATTAACAGGTGGGTGATATTTTCTAACGCCCTAGGCTCTTTTATGGGTGATATTCCATCAAACAGAACGCAGGAAATACTTTCATCTAAAAATGCGGATTGTTTTTCTGTGTTTCTCGTGCAGCCAGAAAAACGCCATTCTTCGGGTTGGTTTTTTAAATGAAGGATCAAGGCTCTGGCAGAAAAGCCAAGTCCTGCACAAAAAAGCTCATTATGGGAAGTTATCATTGTCATGTTTAAATATTTTACTCTAAAAACCTACGCTAGGCAATTGCTGAAAACTTTATAATAGGGTAAGTTCGCATTATGAAAATATTTATGACGATAATATCGCCGCTGCTGATGCTTTCTTCTGCCTATGGGCAAGAAGGCAAAAAACCCACCAAGCACAAGCTCTATCAGAGCTGCCTTGAGCAGGCAGATCATTCGCCCAAAAAAGCTCTTATCACTGCGAAAAAATGGCAGGTGAGCGGCGGTAATACGGCGGCACGCCACTGTACTGCGGTAGCATTATTTAATCTGCAAAATTTTAAAGAAGCGGGCAGCGCATTTGAAAGGCTATCCGAAGAAGTGGACTTTGGTTTTTTTGAGAAAGGCTTTTCAGAAAAATACCGAGATCATTTAAAAGCGGAACTTTTATATCAAGCAGGTCTTTCGTGGGTTGGGGCAAGTAATCTGGGCAGAGCCTATATTTTATTGAGTCTAGCCTTAACGCAGACCCCTAAAAATAGCGAACTGAGCCGCCGTATTTATGTTGAACGGGGGCTGCTTCAAGAAAGCCGCAGAAAATATGATGAAGCATTAAAAGATTTGACGGTAGCGATCGACTATGATGCGGGAATAGCGGAGGTTTATATTTATCGGGCGCATGTTTTTAGAGTTAAGAAAAATTATAAATATGCTCTTCAAGATATTGACCGTGCGCTTTATATCTTGCCTGATAATCTAGATGCGCTTTTAGAAAGCGGGATTATTTACCGTCTTATGGGAGAATCCAAAAAAGCAAAGATGCGCTGGGAAAAAATCATAAAGCTTAATCCAAAATCCCAAATGGCAAAAATTGCACAAGAGAATATTAAGCTGCTTAAAAATTAAGATTCTTTAAGCCATTCAGCACGAACATTTTCATCGCTCTCATTCGAGATATGATTTTCCTTAAGCTGCCTAAATTCATCTTGGGTCATAAGCTGGGATAAAGCCCAAATCGCCATTGCCCTGATATAGGGTGAGGGCGCAGAAATATTTTCTATGATTTGCGGGATAAATTTTGGCTCTTCGCTATTGCCCATTGCAATCATAATATTGCGCAGAAAATAATCCCGCCCTATTCTTTTTATGGGAGAGCCAGAAAAGACGTTGCGGAATGTTTTATCATTCATAGATGCAAGATCACTTAGAGCAGGGTAGGTAAGCTCAATGCGGGGCATATAATTAATTTCAGCGGTCATTTGGGCAAATTTATTCCACGGGCAGATGGATAGGCAATCATCACAGCCATAAATTCTATTGCCCATAGGCTTTCTAAATTCATCTGGAATATGACCTTTAAATTCAATGGTCAGGTACGAAATGCAGCGCCGTGCATCTAGTTTGTAAGGCTCTGGAAAAGCCTCTGTTGGGCAAATGTCAAGGCAGCTTGTACAGCTTCCGCAGCCTACATTAAGCGGCTCATCTTCTGGCAGCTCTAGCGTGGTGAAAATACTGCCCAAAAACAGCCAAGAGCCATATTCTTTGCTGACCAAATTAGTGTGTTTGCCCTGCCAGCCGAGCCCAGATTTATGGGCAAGGGGTTTTTCCATAACAGGGGCGGTATCAACGAAAACCTTGACCTCTGCGCCATGTTTTTGAACAATCCAGCGGGCAAGCTGTTTAAGTTTTTTCTTTAAAATAACATGATAATCCTTGCCCTTTGCATAGACAGAAATTGCGGCAAGGTCTTTATGATCTAAAATCTCCATTGGATTTTGATCTGGACCGTAATTCATGCCCAGCATAATGACGGATTTTACATCAGACCAAAGCGTTAAAGGGGAAGACCGGCGGTCTGCTTTTTCTTTCATCCATGCCATGTCACCATGATAGTCTTTAGCCAGAAATTCTTTAAAATGTTCAGCATTTGGTTTAAGCCCATGAGGAGAGGTAAAGCGTACGGAATCAAATCCTGTTTCGGCGGCAAATTCTTTTATTTCATCAGATATTATGCGGGAAAGATTTTGATCGGACGGCATCGGGTTTAAAAATCAAGGTTTTTATAATGGGCTGCAGGTGCAAGCCCTAGAATAGAATCTTTTAAAATATCCCGCATAGAGGGACGTGATTTTAGGCGAGCGTACCATTCTTTCGCACGCTCATATTTATCCCACGGCACATCGCCTAAATAATCAATGCAAGAAATATGCGCCGCCGCAGAAATATCTGCATATGAAAATTCTTCTCCTGCAAGCCAGCTATGGCGGTCGGTTAGATATTCGATGTAACTTAAATGATGCTTTATATTATGCATGCCAGCTCTGATTACTTCTGAATTTGGAGTGCCGCGCTTTAAAAAATGTTTCATAATTTTTTCACCAATGAAGAGCCTTGTTACTTCTTGGTCAAATTTTACGTCAAACCAATCACACATACGCCGAACCTCTGCTCTGCTTTTGGCATCTTTGCCCATTAAGGGGACGCTCGGATAGGATTCTTCTAAATATTCCAATAGGGCATAGGCACCCGATATGATGCTGCCATCTTCTTCGACAAGGACGGGAACAGATAAAGCAGGATTCATAACCGCAAATTCATGACGTGCGAGCCATGGCAGTTCAATGATAGGCTCAAACTCCAACGATTTTTCCAGCATCGCAATACGAATTTTTCTGGATAAAGGGGAAAACCAATAATGATATAATTGACGCATGTTCTTATTTTACAAAATATCTTCTCTAATGTCTTTAAGAATATTAAATTTTAACATAAATATTATTTTAATAGTTGAATAGATATTGAAATACCTATAGGATTTGGAAATGAAAAAAATCAATGAAAATGATGCTGTTCAAATTGCTGGAATATTTCACCTTATGGGGGATCCAAGCCGCCTTAAAATTATATATATGTGCCTTGAAGGAAAGATAAGTGCAGGAGAGATATCGGCAGCTTTATCTTTAAGTCCCTCTCTTGTTAGTCACCATTTACGGCTTTTAAAGGGGGCAAGAATATTAATTTCTCAGCGTAAAGGACGGCAAATTTTTTATAATGCAGCGGACAACCATATTCGAGATATGCTGTGGGATATGGCTATCCACATTAAAGAAGATTATTCACTATCAAAAGAAGGAGCGTTCTAAAATGGCTGGATGTAATCATAAAATTAGCCAAGAAAATTTAGAAACAGTTTCCTTCAAGCGGGCATTATGGGCTGTTTTGCTGATTAATGCTGTGATGTTTTTTGTAGAATTTAGCGCAGCCTTTGTTGCAGGATCAGTGGCTTTGCAAGCCGATTCGTTAGATTTTCTTGGCGATGCGGTGACCTATGGGGTGACGCTTTTAGTGCTTGGCTCTTCTTTAAAAGTTCGGGCAAGAACCGCTATGCTAAAGGGGATTAGTATGGGAGTGTTGGGCCTATGGGTTTATGGGCGGACAATTTCGCATATTATAGAGGGAAGTACGCCGTCTTATGACGTGATGTGGACAATGGGCGTTCTTGCATTTGCTGCGAACCTTGTTTCAGCTGCTTTGCTTTACCGTTACCGTACGGGGGATAGTAATATGCGCTCTATCTGGCTGTGTTCACGCAATGATGCTATTGGGAATCTTGCCATTATTATTGCAGCATCTGGCGTGTTTATTTTAAGCTCAGGATGGCCCGACTTTATTGTAGCGTCGATTATGGCAAGCCTTTCTGTGACAGCGGCTTACCAAATTATTCGTCAAGCCTATGCAGAGCTTAAAGGCTCTGACAGCATGCCATCTTCTGATCATTGTAATTAATATAGTGAGGTAAAGGCAAAATAAAAGCAGCTCATATTCATCGCTGCTTTTATTTTGTAGATGGTTTAAATCTCTAAAGTTAGATCATTGATGCATCGGCAGCATTTGGTAAATCCATTTCGAGGATTGACATGTTAAAATCAAAGGAAATTTCACCTTCATCATCATCTCGGTATATAGTGCCAACAAATTCACCATCAAGATAAACTTCGATGCCATCATCTGCCTTCGTCGGATTTTTAAGTTCAAATTTTATACTGTTAAATTTGTCATTTAAAAATTTACGAAGACGTACTATTTCAGTTTTAGTCATAATATTCCTCAGGAAATAAAATTTAAGGATTAACGGATAGAATTTAAACTATCATTTCTGTGGGGCATCTTCAAGCTTTTTGAGTTTTTTATGTGTTTTTTTAAGGTTATTGGAATTATTTTAATTTTTCATCATAAGTGACTTGACTAAAGAGTAGTTTTCGTGTTTTTAGGGGAAAATTACTTTAGTTTATTTTGCTGGAGTATTTTAAATGCGGATTATTTTTTTGCTATGCAAGATAAGTCTCTATATGATGCAAATGAGTTTTAACCAAAACACTTTAATATTTTGTAAGGAGTTCTAATGAACCAGCCTTTAATGCCTATGGCGACAGCTGTTTGGCTTGTTGATAATACGGCTTTATCTTTTAATCAAATCGCAGGTTTTTGCGGTTTGCATGAGCTTGAGGTTCAGGGTATTGCTGACGAACAAATTGCTATAAATATTGTCGGGCTTGACCCTGTATCCAATGGTCAGCTTACAAAAGCTGAAATTCAGCGGTGTGAAGCAGATAGTTTAGGTGATTTGAAGATGTCTGTTGATAAGGTCCCTGCAAAAATACGTTCAGGGGGCGCAAAATATACGCCTGTATCAAAACGTCAAGATAAGCCAGATGCTATTTCATGGCTTATCCGTCATCATCCAGAATTAAAAGATCCGCAAATTAGCAAGCTCATTGGAACGACAAAGCCAACGATTGAAGCTATTCGCACGAGGACGCACTGGAATATTTCTCAAATTAAGCCTATTGATCCTGTTCTTCTTGGTCTTTGCAAGCAAAGTGAGCTTGATGTAATTGTGATAAAAGCGGCTGAAATAAAAGCAAAAGAAGAAGCTGCTGCTGAAAAACTAGCTGATACAGCAACCATTAATAAAGCTGTAGATTAATTTCAAGATAAAACATTAAGTCAAATAAAAAGCCCTCTAAATATTCTTGAGGGCTTTATTTTATTTAAAGATGTAAGATAATTTTACTATAAGTGGCTGTATTTTTCGATTTCATCTTTTAGTTTGAGTTTCTCTATTTTAAGCTGCTTTATTGTTATTGTATCTGGGATGGGTCTTAATTGTTCTGAATTAATGAGTTTATCTAGATCGGAATGTTTAACTGTTAACGCATTGATATGAGCTTCAGCTTGCATATTGAGATTCTCCTTTTTATGTTACTAAGAGTAAAATTTAATCATATTTTGCTTCTTAAGTCACGTAAAAAAGATCGTGAAAAATATGTTTTTTTTAACTTTGCTTGATGAAAAAATAATCTTCCTTTATTCTTAGGAACTTAAAGAATCACCTTAAGGATTTGTTAATAATGAATATTTCAAAAAAACAGCTTATCGTTGGAGTTACAGGGGCTACGGGGGTCTGTTATGGCTATCGTTTGCTTGAAATATTAAAATCATTAGAGGTTGAGACTCATCTTATCATGTCCCGTGCGGCTCTTTTAACGCTTAAATATGAAACGGATTTAAAACCAAAAAATTTCTATGATTTAGCATCACACCATTATGCGCCTGATGATATTGGTGCGGCTATTGCAAGTGGCTCACATAAAACAATGGGAATGATTATTGCGCCTTGCTCTATTAAAACTTTATCAGAAATTGCAAATGGTATTTCATCGACATTAATGACCCGTGCCGCCGATGTGGTTTTAAAAGAGGTGCGCCGCCTTGTTCTTATGGTTCGAGAAACGCCGTTACATGCGGGGCATTTAAAATCAATGCTTGCGGTTAATGAAATGGGCGGCATCATTGCTCCTCCTGTAACAAGCATGTATATCCGTCCAAAAACCATTGACGATATGATCGATCATTCATTGGGAAGAGTGCTTGATTTATTTGATATGGACGTTCCAAATATGAAGAGATGGAAATCTTCTGAATAGATGTTCTTATGATAGTTTTTATGGTATAATCCTCATTCAAGAGATGGGGGTAATTTTAAAAGATAGTGTTAATATATGAGCGATAATGTTGAAAATGATGAGGGGAATGAAAAATTGCAAGAACTTCGCATTCAGCATAGAGATCTTGACGATGCAATAGAGGCTTTGATTACTTCTGGAAGAACGAATATATTGCAGGTACAGCGGCTTAAAAAACAAAAACTTTATCTTAAAGATAAAATCATGACCTTAAAAAATACAATTTTACCTGACATTATTGCTTAGTTTTTTGAATTTTGTTTCATAGTTTTTTTATGAGTGTACATTTTTTTATCCGCCCCATCTAAGGCTTGGTCAGCAGATTCGCCAGATTGAATGGGATAGATACCATAGGCAACGTTAAGCTTAATTTTAGCACCTTCCCATGAGAATTCAGAGCCTTGAATTTTCTCTATTAGTTTCTTTGCTTTATTCTGCGCATCCTTTTCATTTGCTTTTGGCAATATAATGCCAAATTCATCGCCGCCTAGTCTGCCAAAAACATCAGAATCACGTAAATTATTTGAAATAATTGCCGCAAGCTCGCCTAAGGCTGCATCACCCGCAGCATGTCCATATGTATCATTGATGGCTTTAAGGTCATTCATATCAATATAAAGAAGTGAGCTATTAATACCATAGCGTTCAGAATATGAGATCATTCGGGACATTTCACGTACAAACGAACGTCTGTTTGAAATAGGAAGAAGACTATCCATATCAGCGAGATTTTCAAGTTCTGCAATTCGGCGCTGAGCTAATTCTATTTCTTTTCTCATATCGCTTACTTCAGAAAGCAACGTCATAATAGCCGTTTGAACCCGAGGTGTCATTTCTGCATCAGGAATCCCTAAGATTAAGCCAGATTGAACAGTTGCCGCAGGAACAGATTTACTGCGGCTAGCAGAAGCTGTTTTAACTGTTTTGCTAAGGGTTTTCCGCCGAGTGCCTTGAGTTCGGCTTGTGGCTGTACTCGTTTGTATTTTCATAAGTTTTTGAATGCTCTTTAAAAATTACTAAGCGGTAGATGCTTAAAATCTAGTGTAAGTTATAAATTTCAGATACCAATATACATCGTTTTTCTTGAAAATGCAACAATTCCTGATTGTTTGGCAGGGCAGAATCATTAATTGTTAACGTTTCTTTAGGTTAAGGTGACGATTTTAGTATCTTCTTTTCTTAAAATAGAT
>JADGEY010000190.1 GCA_016744185.1 Emcibacteraceae bacterium
GCTTTACGGGTCTCTTTCGCAGCTTTGCGAGCAGTCTTACGGGCTTCTTTCGTGGCTTCATGAGCTGCTTTACGTTCTTCATTTACCGCATGGGCAACGTCACTCACAGACACATCTGACGTATTGGCGTTATGAGCCGCCTCTACAACAGGTTTTACTGCAGGCTCAGCATCTTGTGCAAAGGCTGAGCTGACCATTGAAATTAACAACATTGCTGCAAGGCTCATGATTGGAGCTATTTTTTTCTTTTTAATGCTCATTATTTAAATCTTTCTATGATTAGAGTCATCTTGAACATATTTCTTAAGTTTTAATAGAAAGTAACCAAATGTTTAAACTTTATATCAATTTTGATATGTCAGCGTTTTTGGGGAAACTTATTAAGATAGCTATATCATATGGTAGATTTAATGAGTTCTGAGCCTAGATTTATGACAGTAGGGGGCATAAACATTAATTAAAGCTTTGAATAAGACTGCCGACAATAAGATGCCAGCCATCGACAAGGACAAAGAAAATAAGCTTAAAGGGCAAGGATATCATGACAGGGGGAAGCATCATCATTCCCATTGACATAAGGATAGAGGCGACAACCATATCAATGACAATGAAGGGTATAAAAATTAAGAAACCAATTTCAAAGGCTCGTTTAAGCTCGCTAATCATAAAGGCGGGGACAAGAATTTGAATGGGCATTTCTTCTGGCGTGCCGGCAAGCTTGGTTTGAGAAAGATCAACAAAAAGCTGAAGGTCTTCTTCTCTGACATGTTTAAGCATAAATTTTTTAAAAGGAGCTATAGTGCGTTCTAAAGCAACCTCTTCTGATATTGTTTCTGCAATAAGAGGCTCTACGCCCGCTTCATATGCGCTTTTGATCGTTGGTGCCATGATAAAACCCGTCATAAAAAGCGCAAGGCTGATAAGGACAACATTAGGCGGTGTTTGCTGCGTTCCGATTGCGCTGCGCAGGAGCGAGAATACAATAACAATGCGGGTGAAGCTTGTAACAACCACTAAAATAGCAGGGGCAAGGCTTAAGACCGTCATAAGAAGAAGCATCTGAACAACACGTCCAGAAAAACTTCCGCCTTCGCCTAAATTAAGCGAGAGTTCTTGGGCAAAAGCAGGAGAAAATAGACCGAACATAGAGCTTAAAAATAAGGCAAAGGAAAATCCAAAAAAAATTCGGAGCTTCTTAGTCTGAAATGCACGTCTTGCTATTTTTTGCATTATATTTCTTTTCCTTTAAAAAGCGCCTTGGCTGTTTGAATTTCAGTTTCTTCTTCTTTTAAAATATGGCTTGGTATTTCTAGGTTTCCATCAAGCAATAAATCTTTTTCAAGCCCTAACATGATAAGATATTCTTTATCATCTTTTCTAAGGAGCAATAACCGTCTTTTCGCATCAATAGGTAGTATTTCAGTAATATGTAAGCGTTGTGTCGCTGATTTTTTTCTTTTTAAGGTGATTTTTGCCATTAAGCCATATTTTCTAGCCAGAAAAGCAAGCCCTAGCAAGAGTAGGATAACGAAGCCTAAGGCAAAAATAAATTTTAAATAAATAGCACTATCCATCATGGTTTTCTCTTAATCATCATTATCTTGTTTTTTGGGAGTATGGGATAAATGCTGTTTAGGATCAAGGCGGATGTTTTCATTATATAAATTTGTTAATATTTCAGAAACAGCTTCTAAGGCTTCTAGGGGGATAGGGCTATCTTCCTCAAAATTTGAAAGTATTTGAACAAGGTCATCATCTTTTCTAACTTTAACGCCATGAGCAAAGGCAAGGTCAAGGATTTGTTCGGCATTTTTGCCTGTTCCTGTCGCTTTTATTTTTGGAATATTTTCTTTTTTACCTCCCGATGAAAGCGCAACAGCTTTTTGTTTCATCATTTCTTTTAAAGTCATTCTTGGAGGCTTGCTCATTAAGTTTAAATTTTCTCTTTATTTCATTAACCATGTTCACTATTATAATAATCATAAATTATGATATGTTAAAGCAAATATTTTCTCAAAAATATAAATTTATTTTATTAACATAGTTATACTTACAAGAGTTATAAATAGTTATGAGCATAAGGTAAAATTTATTTTAATGAAACAAATCGTTACTAAAATACTTTATTTTATGTATCTAAT
>JADGEY010000191.1 GCA_016744185.1 Emcibacteraceae bacterium
GCGTTACTTTACATCTTCCTCCAACAAGCCCCATTAGCCTTGATACTTAAAGCAATATCTGGCAGCCAGTGAAAGATGATAATGATCGTTAAACAAATTTACGCTGACAACCCCCTTCGGAATTTCCATTATCTTATTGCATGCCCCAAAACAAAAGAGGCAATGGTTATTGACCCTCTTGACGTTGAGCGCTGCCTTTATGCTGCAAATAAAGAAGGTTATAAGATTACCATAATTTTAAACACGCACGAACATTATGACCATATTGGCGGCAATGAAGAAATGGCTCATAAAACAGGCGCAAAAATATTATGCCATGCAGGGGCGATGGATAAAATTATGAATGTGGAAAAAGGTCTAAAGGCAGGAGATAAAATTCAAGTCGGCTCTAGCGTTACTTTCAAAACTTTAGATACTCCGGGTCATACAAATAGCCATATTTGTATCCTTTCAGAAGGAGAAAAACCTGCATTATTTTGCGGAGATACATTATTTAATGCAGGAGCTGGAAACTGCCATAATGGGGGAAATATGGACGATCTTTTTGATACATTTTCAAATCAACTTACATCGTTGCCTGATGATACTTTAATTTACCCTGGGCATGATTATATGGTTAATAATTTAGAATTCTCTCTTAACAGAGAGCCAGATAATGAAATAGCTAAAAAATACTTACAAAAATTAGAAAATCAGAACCCTCATCATGCCCATATTACAAGCATAAAAGACGAAAAAGAAATCAACAGTTTTTTTCGTCTTAGAAGCCAAACAATCATCACAAGGCTTAAAGAAAATTTTCCAGAAATGAGCAGCAAACCTTCAAACAAAGAGGTTTTTAAAGCCCTGCGAATGTTACGGAATAATTGGTAAGAAAAGCAAAGCTATGGTATCTTCTTTTTTAAAGAAAATTTAATGTAGGAAAAACCATGAGCTTACAAGAAACAACAGCCATAATCCGTGAAAAATTCACCTCTGTAGATGATTTTAATAATAGCATTAAAATCGACCTTCAAGGTGACGGATACATATTTATTGATGGAAAAACATCTCCCGCAACGATTAATAACGAAGATAATGATGCGGATGTAACTTTAATGATAAGCGAAGATAATTTTGATAAATTGATAGAAGGCGATCTTAACCCACAAATGGCTTTTATGATGGGTAAATTAAAAATAGAAGGCAATATGGGTCTAGCCCTTAAACTTGGAGAGCTTCTCTCTTAATTTTTTCATCTAAAATATTAGGGGCTGTACCAGATAATGCCGAAAAGATGTTATAATGGCAGCTATGAAAAAGAGCAGATTAAGTAAGTTTAAACAGGATCGATTGATAGAGCATTTTGTTGCGGGAATGACTGCAAGATGCGCTGCTTCATTAGTGGGTGTGAATTTTAAGACGAATGCTTATTTTTACCATCGTCTTCGGGAATTAATTTCTTTAGAATTGGCTCATCAGGAAAAAGAAGTATTTGGTGGTGAGATTGAAGTAGTGGAAAGTTACTCTGGAGGCAAAAGAAAGGGCAAGCGAGACCGTGGTGCAGCGGGTAAAATCCCAGTATTTGTCTTGTTAAAGCGGGGCAGAAAAGTCTACACCAAGATTATTCCTGATGCTAGATCATCAACTTTAATGCCTATTATTGAACGGAAAATTACCCCTGATAGCATCATCTATTCTGACGGTTAGCGAGGCTATAATGTGCTAGATATCAGTGAGTTTAAGCACTTTCGTATCAATCATTCTGTACTCTTTGCTGATAAGAAAGATCACTGAGGTGGCATAGAGAATTTTTGGAATCAGGCAAAGCGGCATATGCGCAAATTTAAGGCTGTACCAAAGGAGAATTTTGGGCTATTTTTAAAGGAATGTGAGTGGCGTTTTAACAACAGTGACCCTTCGTTCCAATTAATCAAATTGAAATAAATGTTTAAACAACAAATGAACTAGTTATCTGGTGCAGCCCCAAAAATAAAAACAATATTACAAAGAAAACCCGTTCATTAAATTCAATAAGTTGGTTATTTTGCCCAAATCCTTCTGAAAAAACAAGATATTTAATTTCTAATAATATTAGCTCCGCACTCGAACAACACATCACTGTTATAATAAATAATATGTT
>JADGEY010000192.1 GCA_016744185.1 Emcibacteraceae bacterium
CGCAGAGTCGCAGACGGCTGTGGCCAGGGGAACGGTTCTTTATAATGGATCATTTCGAATGAATGGTCTTGCCCTGCATGATGGCAGATCGCATGGGCTTTATTATAGGGAAGCTGCTCACTCATATCGGTTTTATCAAATCATCATCTCAGGCGCATCTGTAGCAGGCGGTAAAGTGCAAATTGGACGGCTGCTTATCGGCAAGAGTTTTACGCCAGAATATAATTATGACTGGGGCGCAGCGCATAAAATTAATGATCGAACAAGCTTTATAGAAACAGCGTCAGGCGCATTGATTCCACGCACCGCACCCGCAGCCTCTAACTTTCAATGCAGCTTAAGTTATTTAACTGAGAATGAAGCTTATGGCGATTATTATTTACTGCGTAATAAAGCAGCGCAGGCAGAGGCAATGCTGATTATTCCCGATATAGATCACCCTCAATTAATGAGGGATATTGCTTACGGCTTTATGGGGGCGGACGCTCCCACATATCAATCTAAAAACCGTGAATATAGCACTGTGATTAAAATCACAGGACTGGCTTAAATTAAACTCTATTAAAAGAGCTTTTAATGATTTTTTAAAAGCTCTTTTACCCTAAGAAATTCCCCTTATAGCAGGGGGTCGGATTGTAGAAGCAATCCAAACCGTACCTCTGACAAGGTACACCAGATAACTGGCCCCCTACTGATCTCCCGTAAGAGATGGGGCTTAAAATAAATGAGTCGTTCTATGGAGTCTACTAAATATAAAACTATTTCACCCGTAAAGCCTGTTGCCCCTTATTACGGAGGCAAATTCAGGCTGCAAAAACAAATTATAAAGCTCATCGAAGAAATTCCTCATAAAGTTTATGGAGAAGCTTTTGTCGGAATGGGCGGCATCTTCTTAAGAAGAAGTCAAAAACCAAAAGCAGAAGTTATCAATGATTATAGTGATGATGTGGTCAATTTATTCCGCATTTTGAATAATCATTACGCTCCTTTTTTAGACATGTTCAGATACCAGCTGACAAGCAGAGCTGAATTTAACAGATTGAACAAGCAAGACCCCGACCAGCTCACTGATTTACAAAGAGCAGCAAGATTTTTATATGTTCAAAGAACAACCTTTGGCGGCAAGATCACAGGGCGTTCTTACGGCGTATCAACTGACCGTGCAGCACGGTTTAATATAACAAATTTAGAACCGATGCTCAGGGACGTTCATGAGCGTCTGTCAGGGGTAACAATAGAAAAACTTGACTGGAAGGATTTCATTGAAAAATATGATCAAAAGGACATTTTATTTTATTTAGATCCGCCATATTTTAATTGTGAGGGGGATTATGGAAAAGACATTTTTGACCGTTCACAATATAAAATTATGGCAAGAGTTTTAAAGAAATTAAAAGGTAAATTCCTTTTATCAATAAATAATGTTCCCGAGATCAATGTAATTTTTAAAGACTTCAATATTCACGAAGTAGAGACCCGTTATTCAATATCAAGAACAGCAGATACAGCCGCAAAAGAGCTTATCATAACCAATCAAACCTTAACCCTATAGAAGGTTAGTAAAGAGCCTTTAAAACAAATTTAAAGGCTCTTTTTTTATTTTTAGTATTGAGTGAAAAATTATAAATAAATATAATATGTGGCGAATTCCACCTATTAAAATCGCTATTTTTGGATATTTCTGCTGTAATATCAAGTGTCATTCACTGTAAAAGCAAGTGACCCGCTACATTGATGATTCTTAAACGCAAATGTTGTTCTAAATCTGTGTTCTATAATAAGCGTTTTAATATTTGATGAAACACCCAAATATATTAGCATAAAACCCTTAATTTTTACACTCATGGGAATTTTTCTTAGTATTCTTATAAGAAACGAAAAAAGAACATGTCAGAACAAAAGTCTAAGATTATATAATCTTTTATAGAATAAAAAATAATCTTTGGCGGTCTCTATAATGCTTTTAGAGAATAAGGAGTACAAGCATGACTAAAGCTTCTTTGATAATTGTTCAACTCTTTATTAATTTAAAGAGTAGCGAACCTGCTGTTCAACGGTAATGCCC
>JADGEY010000193.1 GCA_016744185.1 Emcibacteraceae bacterium
CTGTTTTCGAGACTTCGGAACAGGGAGTTCCATTGCATATTTGGAAAATTTAACCGCTTCTTGCGTTAAAATTACTCTCTGCTTATCATTGTCTGCAGACAAAGCGGCTGCTGCTGCTACCAGTCCTGCTTTTGCAATATCATCATATTGTTGTACGGCATTGCAGGGGGGGCTAACAATGGCGTGGCTCTTTCCACTTAACTGCCTCAAGATTGGCAATAGTGGGCGTATATCGGTGTTTCTTGGGGCTTCTTCGATCTGTTTGAGTATATATTTGCCAACCAAGGAACACGGCTCGGTAATTTAGGCAGTTTTTCTCTTATTGCTCTGGGCGCATGGCTAATCTTCAACGCACCTAAGTAAATTTATTTACCTTGCAAAAACCAATAAAAAATACTACCATGTAAGAAACATACTTACATGGAGAGTTTTATTATGCCTAGAACAATTACATTCCAACCAAGTGAAAAAATGGGGTCATTCATCGAGGGGCTTGTTACCGCTGGTGACTTTAACAATCAAAGTGAAGTTGTTAGGGCAGGGGTTCGACTACTCGAAGAACAAAAAGCAGCTTCTGCATTAACAGAATTACGACAGTTAATCCAAGAAGGTGATGATAGTCCAGACGTTGAAAATTGGTCAATCGAAAATCTATTAAACAGACTGGACAAACGTAGTGCCTAATTTTAAATTATCCGATAAGGCCGATAATGATCTATATGAAATCGGTGTGTATACTGAGGACACACACGGCTTAGAGCAACGTAACAAATACCTTAATGAAATTAGCCAGCGTTTCTACCTACTCGCTGAAAACCCCAATTATCCGACCTCTAAAGACATCGGTCATATAAAAAACGGCTGTTTTCCATTGTCTATTAATGAGCATTTCATTATTTACCGCAAATACAGCTATGGGGTTAGAATCGTGCGTATACTGGGTCAAGTAATGGATTTAGAACGGCATTTATAATACTTAAAGACGTTCCAAATGACTAGGGAAAGGGGTCTGCCTCCTCAAATAAATTATCTTTTAAAACGCATTTGCAAAGATTGGATATCCCTGCATAAAGGGACACTTTTTAATGTAGACGTTTGCCTTTATGCAGGGATACCCGAAGTGGGGCAAAATCCGCAAAAATCCTAAGGAACGAAGCTATTAAACAGCAACTTGAATACGGCCAAAATCTTGGTTTTTAGGCGTTCTTCTGACTGTAAGAGTAATGTTACGGTCAAGCTTTGTAAGCCAAGTCATGAGAAGATCAATAGATATACCATTCAAGCCCTCACCACTATTTAAGCGGCTTATTTGTGTTTGATGTGTATCAAGTAGTTTTGCGGCCTTGCTTTGAGTTAAATCACGATGTTTTATGATTTCTCTAATTGTTCGCGCAAGGGTGCTTTTGGCTAGTAATTCTTCTGAATTTTCTAGGCCTAAATCAGCAAAAATATTACCGCTGCTTTTTGTAACAATTTCATTTTTATCTTCCATAATTTTAGCTCCTTTTGCTTTCTTCCTGCGCTTGACGCAAGCGTTGTTTGATTAAATCTATATCTGCCTTCGGTGTTTTTATGCCCTGCTTTGATTTTTTCTTAAAGCAATGCAAAACATAAATAACATCTCCAATATTGGTGACATAAACCGCTCTATACGTATCTTTATCATAGCGTTCTACAAGCTCCATAACGCCAGATAAGCCTTTTAAATGCTTGGCTGTGGCTGGTGTGTCTCCATCCTGTACCATGTTTAAATCAAAGCCTACCATTCGCTTTACTTCATCGGGCAACTGCTGCAAATCCTTTAACGCGCTCCCTATAAACGCTAAGTCACGCTGCTTGTATTCCGACATTTAGTTTTTCCTTTAATTTACTGCCTATCTTAATTATGCGCAATCTCGCATAAAGTGTCAAGTGTTTTTATGCGAGATGTCGCATATTTTTTAAGGGTATTATTTTTATAACTAAAAACTAATTATAACTTTATATATGGACGATATATATACTAATATAGTGATTCCGATGAGAGTTTAATGGAAATAAGG
>JADGEY010000194.1 GCA_016744185.1 Emcibacteraceae bacterium
TATCTATTATGTCTTACTTCATCTTGTATATGTGTTCATAACTACGTCTGTTATCCATTGTCTCTGATAAGATTACTAATTGCCTGATATGATGTAAATATACTCAATAGTTTGCATTAAAAGTATTCATTTTAATTTTTATATACATAATTTTTACGAATAAAATTTAACTATGGAGTAAATCTTTTGAAAGATTTTGATAAAAAATATCTTATTACTCAAGCAAATAGCTTAGTTGAAGCAAGATATGGCATTACAAAGAATGAGCAATTAATTTTATGTGCAATGATGTCCTTTATAAATCCTGATGACAGCGATTTTTTAACTTATCGAACATCAATTACTCAATTTTTGAATCTTTTAGGTGTTGACCGTAAAAGTGGTAAGAGAGAAATGGAGAACGTGGTTAAGAGATTGTTGAGTAGAGTGTTACAAATTGAGACAGAGCATGGATGGAAAATGTTTCAATGGGTAAGCTATGCTGAGGTGAATACAGAGGAAGATTCTCTATTGTTACGGTTTCATCATGAATTGAAACCTTATTTACTGGAATTAAACGGGCGATTTACGAGATTAAAGCTACAAGAAGTGGTTAAGCTGAAAAGTGTTTATTCGATAAGGATGTATCAAATCCTGAAAGATTATTATGGTCAAGGTCAACAGAAATTTTCTTATTCGTTAGAAGATTACAGGCAAATTCTCTTAGGAAGCAAGACTAAAAAATATCCATCGTTTAAATACTTTAGGATGAAAGTTTTAAACGTAGCTCAAAGAGAACTCAATGAAAAATCCAATCTCAGCTTTACCTTTACTACCATACGAGTAGGAAGAAAAATAGGCCGGATAGAATTTCAAATAGTTCAACTTCGTCAAGATGCAGTTCAAGATACAGCTCAAGATTCACTTCCTCAAATATCGTTTGACCAAGTAGCACCGGAGGAGACCATAGAATATCAAGAAATGATGGAATTGGGTATTCAACCTGCCCAAGCGATTAGCTGGCTTAAGGAATGCAATAATCAATATCTACGAGAAAAAATTAGTTTCATCAAGGAAGAACGAGCACAAGGAAGAATTAAAAGTTCCGTATCAGGTTTTTTAGCTGCAGCCATCAATGGGAATTACAAAAACGAACAACAACTGGAAAAAGAGAGACAGGAAAAGTAACGGCAAAGAAGACAAGAAGACGAAAGACGAAAAAAGAAGAAACAATTAACCAACAATTTTTCTGTAGAATTTGAGAAACAAGCTAAAGAAAAATTCCTAGATTCATTGAGTGAAGATGAACAACAATTATTGTTGGAGGATGTTTTAGAAAAAACCTCTTTAATCAGTATCATATGGAATAAAATTAAGGAAGATGGTTTACATTCTCCTTTTGCTTTCGGGTATTTTGTGGATAAAATTGCTAATTTTAAGGAAGACAAAGCACGGTATGTTGCTGAAAAATTAAAAGAGGCTGGTTTTGTTGAATAGGAGAAACGTTTGAACTTATTTTCTTATAAAATCAATTAGATATCAATGTTTCTTAATTTTTGATAAGTACTTTTCTAAATCTTCTTGAAGTATGTTTTTTAAAAGCTTTTCTGAAGAGAAATTTTTCAAAATCTCTTGAGCAGAAAACTGTTTTAAGATTTCTTCTGGACCTAATGCATCCAAATGATCTCTGACATAATCTTTTATGCAATATTAAGCCACTACGCTGAATTTTGCTACAAACCCCCTATTCATTGTATTTTATATGTATAAAAAATAATTTAACCATAAAAATAAGGAATAAAATTATGGATATTAAAGAATTCTCTGATGCTTTACATAGTGCGTTGCAGGGCAGCTTTTCCCTTAAGAGTCCACAAATTTTAGACTTTTTTGAGTACGTTCGTTCGTCAAAAGATAATCTCCAAAATCTTATAGGTTTACCTATTCCTGATGACTTTGATCAATCTATGAAATGGCTAAAATTAGTTTGTCGTCAATTTTATTTTGTTTTGAACTACATGACTGAAATCCTAGGCTAAGACCTATGAATAGTATA
>JADGEY010000195.1 GCA_016744185.1 Emcibacteraceae bacterium
ATTTTAGCTTCTCTGGCTTTTTCTTAACATCTGTAATTTTCAATATGAAAATAATTTCATCTTGAATAATATAAAAAATGTAAAATCTTTTTTTATAAACGAGCTGCCGAATATCATCGCCATAAAAAAGAGAGGCAAGGGGGGCTTTATAGGGAAACTCCACCAAATCATAACAGGCGTTTTTTAATTCTAAAACAAGCTTCAATGCTGCTTTTGGGTTTTTTTCTGCGATAAAATCAAGAATATCTTCAAGATTTTTTTCTGCTTCATCCGCAAAAACTAAATTCATTTTACTACCACAGAATTATATTTCTCTTCTAAACGATTAAAAACCATGTCAGCCGATTTAAAGCGTCCATTTTTAATATCATTAATACCACGTTCTATACCCTCTAGGGTTTCTGTGTTTAAAGGAGCAGAGATTACATTTTCTTTCTGCCAAAGTCGCATAGCATCCCTTACGAGATCACTTCGAGATGAATAGCTTCCATTTTCTTTCATAGAATCCATTACCAGAACCATTTCTTTAGGTAAAGAAACTGATATTTTTTCAAAATTAGACATATGAATAACTCCTTTATGATTTATTTTAAAATGAAGTATATCATAAAATACTACTGACGCATACCTTGATTTAAATTGCACTATTACCAATAGTGGAACATCATATAAAAATACTAGAAAGGAAAGAAGAGATTAAAAAAGATAAAGACAAAGTTCAAAATATTTCTTTACCTTGCAAAAACTATAAAAATACTTATTATGTAAGTATATGTCTTACAATTATAATGAGGTAAAACAATGTCCAGAACGATAACATTTCAACCTAATGAAGAACTTGGTAGCTTTATCGAGGGACAAGTAGAAACGGGTAATTTCCAAAATCAAAGTGAAGTGGTTAGAGCAGGGCTACGATTGCTCCAAGAGAAAAATGCAGAATCTAAATTGCATCAATTAAGAGATTTGATTGATGAAGCAGAAAATAGCCCTACACTGGAAAATTGGTCTAAAGAAGAATTTTTAACACGAATGAGAAGCAAGGTAAATGCCTCATAATCAAAAATTTCATGTCCGTAAAACGGCTGACAAGGATTTAAATAAAATCTTTATCTACAGTGTTGAGAATTTTGGTATAAAACGTGCTGAACAATATATCGACGACATAGTAACTACTTTCCAAAATTTAGCAGAAAATTATGAGCAGGGTAGGGACTGTAGTTACATAAAACCTAATTTATACGCATGGGATATTGTATCCCATGTGATCTTTTATAAACCGACAAAAGACGGTATATCCATCTATCGGATACTACATAGTTCAATGGATTATAAAAAGCACATAAATTAAGGTATGGGAGATGCCACTATTATTAATAGTGGAACATGGGGTTGCTTAAACTTGAGTCCTTATTTACAAGACCTTTTAAAAGTGCTATAAACAGGTCATGTAAAAACACTATTTAAAGGAGCCTTCAATGACAAGCTTAGTTTTGACAGATCATATCGCCAGTATTTCTGACTTAAAAGCCAACCCAATGGGGACTGTTAATAGTGCAGGAGGAGAAGCGATAGCAATATTAAATCGTAATCATCCAGCTTTTTATGCTGTGCCTGCTAAAGTGTATGAAGAACTCATGGAAATGATTGATAATATTGAAATCGCAAAAATGGTGAAAGATCGAAAAGATCAAGAAACCGTAAAGGTCTCTCTTGATGATTTATAATCTTGAATTTAAGAAAGAAGCTTTAAAGGAGTGGAACAAACTTGATCAGTCAATCCAAGAAAAATTTAAAAAGAAAATCAAAAAAATATTGCAAAATCCCTGCATCCCTTCTGCACGACTTTCTGGGTATAATCTTAATGAATGTTACAAAATAAAACTACGCCAATCAGGTTATCGCTTAGTCTATGAGGTGGTGAATGATAGCTTTATCGTCATTGTAATTGGGGTTGGTAAGAGAAATAGAAATAAAGTTTATAAATCAGCACGAACAAGGCTATGATTTTCACTATTACCTATAG
>JADGEY010000196.1 GCA_016744185.1 Emcibacteraceae bacterium
CCTAAAAGCCGCAATGGACAACAGTTTTAGAGAAAAATTACTAAAATGTTAACAATTAATGATTTTGCCCTGGTAAAAAAGAGAATGCAATTGTTTTTTATTCACTTATAATATAATATATAAATGGTTGTAATGAGGAAAAGTGAATGGTTAATAGGGCTTGGGATGAATCATATCCAAAACATGTTGCTTGGGATGTAAAATTTCAAGGGCAAGCTCTTTATGATTTAGTTGATGAGGCAGCGGATAAATTACCTTACAATATTGTTATTGATTTTTTAGGTTTAGAAATTACCTATAAAGAGCTTCAAGAATATGTTAATCGAGCGGCAAAGGGCTTTCAAAAAATTGGCGTTAAAAAAGGGGTGAGAGTTGGAATTTTCCTGCCTAATTGTCCCCAATTTATCATTAGCTATTTTGGTATTTTGAAAGCAGGGGGCATCGTTGTAAATTATAGCCCTCTTTATTCTGTAAGAGAGCTTAAATTTCAAATTGAAGATTCTGAAACAGATTTCTTAGTAACGCTAGATCTGCAAGCTTTAATGCCTAAGGCGATCGAAATATTACAAAAAACAAAGCTTAAAAAACTTATTGTTGGTAATATAAGTGAGTTTTTACCCTTTCCAAAAAACTATTTATTTAAATTTTTTAAAGCAAAGGATATTTATAAACCTGATTTCTCAGATTCTAGGATAATTGCATTTTCAAAATTACTTGATAATTATGGAACCTATATAGAAACTAAAATTGAGGTGGATAAAGACATTGCTGTTTTGCAATATACAGGTGGAACAACAGGTACGCCCAAAGGGGCGATGCTGACGCATAGTAATCTTTTTATCAATATATTGCAGATGGAAGCTTTCTCGGTAGGCTTAACATTTGGTGAAGAGAAAACAGTAGGCTTGCTCCCTTTTTTCCATGTTTTTGCGATGACAGCGGTTATGAATATTACGTTACGTATGGGCGGCTGCATTGCATTATTGCCTCGTTTTGAATTGGATTCTGCGGTAAAATTATTAGAGAAACATAAACCGACTTTATTTGCCGCTGTGCCAACGATGTATACGGCTTTCTTGCATCACCCTAAGTTAAGCAAAAATGGTTTTTCAAATATAAAATTTTGTATGTCTGGCGGTGCGCCTATTTCAGCTGATTTGAAAAATAATTTTGCAGAAAAATTTGATGTCATAATTTCAGAAGGATATGGTCTTACAGAAACATCACCCGTGATAAGCTGTAGTCCTTTGGGTGTATATGATAAGATAAGCAGTTCAAAAAAAAGTTCTATCGGAATTCCCGTTCCTGCAACGGAGGTTTCAATTCGAAATCCAGATGAGTTAAGCAAAGAAATGCCTTTAGGCTCTGCTGGTGAAATATGTGTCCGCGGCCCTCAGGTTATGCTGGGATATTTAAATAATCAAAAAGCAACAGAGGAGGTTTTCGAATCTGGGTTTTTAAGAACGGGGGATATTGGTTATATAGATGAAGATGGCTATATTTTTATCATTGACCGAAGTAAAGATTTAATTTTAATGGGCGGATTTAACGTCTTCCCTCGTATAGTGGAGGAAGCAATCAATGAGCATCCAGCCGTGAAAGAAGTAACGGTGATTGGAATAAAAGATGATTATAGAGGTGAAAGCCCAAAAGCATTCATTGCCTTAAATAATGGCTTTGGGAAAGTAACATCGGATGAAATAATTATTTTTTTAAAAGATAAATTGGGTAAGCATGAATTACCTACGGCAATCGAATTCAGGGACGAATTGCCGAAAACAATGATAGGAAAACTATCAAAAAAGGAACTCGTAAAAGAGGAAATGGCAGCATATGAAAGTAGAAAATAAAGTTATTAAAAAAGTGAGGTACTACTGCTGTGCAAACCGGACTATATACGCATTTGGAATGTTTAGAGCATATTCCGCCGGCTTATCATGCCGAAAAACCAGAAAGATTAAAGGTTATATTAGAAG
>JADGEY010000197.1 GCA_016744185.1 Emcibacteraceae bacterium
GCTAAGCCCAATGCAAAAATATTTAATTCCCCATTGCTGTTCTTTGACCGTATTACGGTACAGATTTTCAATTAAAAGCAAAATAATAACATCAATTATTAATTTATTGTAAAAAGTATAAATACCAAAAAATGGTGAACCAAAAACACCAAAACTTGAAAAAATCTCTAATATTTCAATTGCAAAGATAATGGTTAATAGAGTTATTAAGAAGTAATAAATTTTTCTATTTTCTCTTAAATGCTGTTCCTGATGCCAAAGATTACCAAGTATTGACAGGAGGAAAAGAATCCAAAAAACCCCTCTTAAAACTTCAGAAATAGATTTGAAATATAATGCAATATTCCCCTCTAAAGATGAAAGAGCCTCAATTATGCACCAAAATACTGAAAAAGAAATTGCAAGATACATATAAAAAGCATTTAGCTGCCCTTTTTGCAGCACTAGCTTTATCAATAATAAAAGATATGCAAGAGCTGCAATGGCAAAGCTATAAAATTGTAAAGCTGATGAATCAAACCCCATTAACGAACTCCATTAGGCCAAAGAATTACACGAACTGTTTGAATTAAAATAATTATATCAAGAAATAATGAATAATTTTTAATATAATATAAATCATATTCTAACTTCATTCTGGAATCTTCTTCTGATGCGCCATATGAATAATTAAGCTGCGCCCAGCCTGTAATTCCAGGCTTTACAACATGTCTCTGATTATAATAAGGAATAGTGCTATTAAACTGTCTCACAAAGAATGGTCTTTCTGGACGCGGGCCAACGAAGCTCATATCTCCCTTTAAAACGTTAAATATTTGCGGAATTTCATCAATTCTTGTGGTTCGTATAAAACGACCTAAAAATGTTACCCTCACATCATTTTCATCGGCCATTTTCGGTATGCCATCAGATTCTGCATTTACGCTCATTGATCTAAATTTCAAAATATAATATAATTTTGAATTAAGCCCAACACGTTTTTGCTTGTAAAAAATAGGCCCTTTACTTGTTAATTTTATTAAAATCACCGTAAAAAATATAATAGGTAATGTAAAGAGTAATAAAAAACCGCTCGCAATAATATCAAATAATCTTTTTACAATGAAATCATTATATTTTAGCCCTCCAAAACCATCAGAAAAAACCAGCCAGCTAGGCGATATACTATCCACTTTAACTAATCCTGATTGTTTTTCAATAAAATCAGCCGCCTCGGTAATTTCACAGCCTGCCCTAATTTTAGAATTTAAAAGAACTTCTAACGGTAAATTACCCCGCCTTTCTTGAATCGCAACGACAATTTCATGGACTGAATTTTTTTCAACAAATGCGGGGAAATCTTTAATAGACTGAAATTTTCTACTATTGGGAACCATAGCCTCTTTATCTGTCATGCTTAGAAAATCAACAAAAAATACGTGAGAGCTTTTATATGCCCCCATTGCTCGCACAAGCTGTGCTCTTTCGCCCGCCCCAAGAACAAGAACACGGTTTTTAAACCTGCTCAAATCAACAATATGTAGAAAGCTAAATCTAGACATTATAAAAGCGATATAAGCAAAAACATATGAAAGTAAAATAACACTTCGCCAAAGATCAACCTCGGGTATAGAAAAAAGAATGGCAGACATAATAAGAGCCGATATAATCAGACTTACAAACAAACGCATTAAACTTAATTTGAAATCTCGGCAAGTTTCTAACATATATAAGCCTGTAGAAAGCATAACCACATAAGAAACCGTCACAAGTAAAATAACTTGCACCCATCCATCCTGCCAAGCGGGAACAGAAAGTTCTGCAATCCAATAGCGTACAATTAAAGCGGCTCTCACTGCTATCAAAAGCAGTAATCCTTCAATTATACCCAGCCAAATCAGGGCTTTGGGAATATAG
>JADGEY010000198.1 GCA_016744185.1 Emcibacteraceae bacterium
GTAGATGTCTATCTTGATGGCTTTGACCGCCCTAATATTGCGCTTAATGTAGAAATTAAAAATGGCTGGAAACAACAATTATTGCGGTTCATGAAAACACGTCCAAAAGAAAATGGCATCGTCTATTGCCTGTCCCGCAAAAAAACAGAAGAAGCGGCAAATGCCTTGCAAGATAAAGGCTATAATGCCTGTGCGTATCATGCGGGAATGTCAAGTGATATAAGAACGGAAAACCTAAACCGTTTTATGGCAGAGGACAGCCTAATTATGGTTGCAACAATCGCCTTTGGTATGGGAATTGATAAGCCAGATATACGCTTTGTTTTTCATACAGATCTTCCTGCAACTCCCGAAGCATATTACCAAGAAATCGGTAGAGCAGGAAGGGACGGCAAGCCCGCAGATGCCCATATGTTATATGGAATGGATGATATCCGTATGAGACGCATGTTTATAGATAATGAAAATAGCGCAGAATCTGTGAAAATGCGAGGGCATCAAAGGCTTAATTCACTTCTTGCCTACTGCGAAGCCCCTGAATGCCGTAGAGTTTCGCTGCTTCATTATTTTGGTGATGATCCTGATTATGAGAATTGCGGAAACTGTGACCTTTGCATAAATCCAGTAGATTTAGCTGATGGTAAAGAATTTGGGCAGAAATTTTTGTCCGCCATGTATAGAACAGGTCAAAATTTTGGTATGGGTCATATTGTCGATATTCTAACAGGCAAGGTAACAGAAAAAACGGAAAGATTAAACCATGATGAGCTTCCAACTTTTGGTATTGGCAAAGAGCTTCACATAAATGAATGGAAATCCATTACACGCCAAATGATGGCAAGAGGGTTTATTGTCGCTGATATGGAATTTGGCTCTCTTAAAATTACAGATAAAGGCTTTGATCTTTTAAAAGGAAATGAAAGCTTTAGATACCGTCCTGACATCAAGCTAAAGCCTGAGCCTAAAGAAAAACGCCGTAAATCAAGTGAAATTATTTCTGACCTTGATCCTGATACAGAAACATTATTTATCGCTCTTAAAATTTTCCGCATGGAAATTGCCAAAGAACGTTCTGTTCCAGCCTATATTATTTTTTCAGACAAGAGTCTGATTGATATGGCTCAAAAAAAACCCAAAACTCTTGCGGAATTTAGCGATGTTTTTGGTGTTGGAGCAGGAAAAAAGAAAAAATTTGGCAAAAAATTTATTGAGTTTATAAAAGAGAATCTAGAAAAAAAATGCATTAAATAGAATTGCTTTAATTATTTTTCTTCCATTTTAAATATAAAAAATTTAAGCCGCCGCTGGCAAGAATGCAGATTATTGGCATGATAGGGAGCCTATAACGGAAAATGACATAAGTAACAGCATATATGGCGCAATATAAGAATGTTGTGCCATATAAAATCAAATAAGAACGGTCTATTTTTTTATAAAATAACAAAGGAATAAGAGCTAGAATTATTATTATAGAATAATGAAAAAGCCAAGCTAGCCTTGTTAAAGTTTCCAGCGAGGATAAATTGCCTTCTTTGCCCTCATGGTAGGGAGGAGTCCAGAAGTAGGCTATCTTTTTTAAGGAGAGCCAAGCTGTTTTACTTGGGTTCTCAAGAATATAATCAAGTGCTTTTTCTCTTAATAATGCGAAAGCTTCAATTTCTCCTTTATTTTCTCGTAATGAGTGCCACTTTGCAGCCATAGGCGTATCTTCTATGCCAACAAAACCAACCTCAGCATTAGCATTATTGCCAAGATAGAGGT
>JADGEY010000199.1 GCA_016744185.1 Emcibacteraceae bacterium
CTTGATAATAGTTAAGCGTCTTGGGTGTAATTTTTTGCTTTTAATCTCGTTTTTTACAAATTTAGTCCTTAGCTATATTTTTATCAGTCTTTCTTCTACCAAACCCCCCACGAGTTGGTGGCGTTACACTAACAAGCCTACGGTCTGAATTTTGTCTGCGATCTGGATTTTGCCTCCGATCGAAACTTCGAGGAGTGTTTGGGTTATGCTGAAAAATGGCACGTTTATGAATTTTTTCCATGCGAGTATTAATATAACTCCATAATGTTTCAATCTCTCGTGTTGATTCTGAATCTGGCGTGCATTCCATTACCGTACGCCCCTCTACCATGCTGGTTGCAAAATCGGCTCTTTGATGAATAATGCTTGGCGATACTGTGCCATATTGAGATAATGTTATTGCAGTATCGCTTGTGATCCCTTCTTTAGGATGGGCTTCATTTATGACAAAGACAAAAGATTTATCTGAACGATCTGCAAGATCTACTGTGCTGCTTGTCGTTTTTACGTCATGCGGGCTTGGGCGCGTTGGAATAATAATGAGGTCAGATACTGAAATAACAGCTTGAATTGCAGGAGTTATCGCAGGAGGCGTATCAATGATCGCTAATTTAAAGCCTTGCTGTTTTAAATTTCCTAATTCAGTCTGTAAATGAGCAGCTGTTGTTTGTGACAAAGCTGGCGTAGAATCTTCTCTTTCATCCCACCATTTTTTTAAGCTTCCTTGGGGATCAGTATCCACTAGAGCAACAGGGCCATTTCCTGCTAGCTCAGCTTGGACGGCAAGATGCCCGCAAAGAGTTGTTTTGCCTGTGCCCCCTTTTTGAGATATCACTGTTAGTACTTGCATTTATTAGCCCTTTATTTAAAATAAAACAATTTTTGCAGATTATGTTTTTAACTTTTGACTTGGGTAAGGTAAAATATTATCCTAAAATGATTATTCCTGATTTTTCTTAAAAAACAGTAAAGAGGAAGACATAATTTTAATTATTAAAATAAATAATGAAAGAGAACAGTTTTATCTTTGCTTTACTACAGGCTGTGAGATGATTACACTCACCGAAAATTTTCCGTCACTTTATTGGAATGAAAACCCGTTACTTTTTGGAATGAAAAAATGTCTTTGAAACATATAAAAACAATGATAAAATTTAGGGCTAAAGCCTTTATAGTATTTTCTTTAGCTTTATTAATATTAACTAATGCAAAGGCTGCTGTTGCCACTGTAACAGACGGTGTTAAAGCCTATGAAATTGGCGATTATGAACGGGCAGAAAAAGAATGGAAAATATACGCTAACCTTGGAAATATTCATGCTCTTTTTAACCTTGGTCAATTATACCGCATGGGGAGGGGCGTTGTTGTTGATAATGTAAAAGCCGCCGAATATTACAGACAAGCCGCAGAAAAAGGACATATTGGAGCGCAAAGTAATTTAGGAACATTACATTATTTCTCAAAAATTCCAGAATCATCTATTGAAAAAGCTGTTCAATGGTGGAAAAAAGCCGCTGTAAATGGTGATAAAAATTCACAATATATGATTGGTGTATTATATCATAATGGTGAACATCTTGATCAAAATAATATTAAATCTTATATTAATCTTATTATTTATAAATGCTAATTCTAGTTTAAACAAAGTGTTATGTATAAAGGGTATTGTAGTTTAATATTCAGTATATCGAATAT
>JADGEY010000019.1 GCA_016744185.1 Emcibacteraceae bacterium
AACGCCTAAAAGCCGCAATGGACAACAGTTTTAGAGAAAAATTACTAAAATGTTAACAATTAATGATTTTGCCCTGGTAAATACTTAAGGTACTTTACTATAATTTTAAAAAATTTAAATTATTCAGCAGAAAACTCTATCTACTTAACAGGTGTTGCGCTGACACGTCCTCTATTAAGGCGGCGATTCGCACGTCTTGGCTGCTGTACTTGATAGGCCTCCAAGCAATGAGACGAACAATAGGGGTGGGACGGCTGTGATGGCTCACCGCAAAAATGGAAATTTTCTTCCCCTGGGTGACCGATAGGCCATTTGCAAATTCGTTCTGACAGCTCTAATATTGAAATCTTACCGCCTTTTTTCTTCTTTGCCGCAATAGGGTTAATATTTATCGGCGCAGCTTTAGGAGTAGAGACCTTCTTTGCCTTTGGCACAGAGCCTGCCACCGCCTTAGAAGATTTTTTAGCCGCCGCCGCCTTTTTAGCCGCATCAGATTTTACAGGAGACGGACGAGACGCAAGGTTAAGCCTGTGGGCTTTACCTATAACAGCATTTCTTGTGACCCCTTCTGCAAGCTCTTTTGCGATTTGACTCGCACTTAAACCTTTATCCCAAAGCTGCCGAAGTTTTTCTACTCTATCTTCTGTCCAAGCCATACTGCCTTAATCCTCAAAATATAATTACAACCATCAATTAGAGCTATTATAGCTCATATTACAAAAGGATGTCTAACTTTCTCTGTAAAAAAGTCAAGTTTTTAAATGGCCAATGAAGAGTCTAAAGCAATAGCCCCTATTGATTATTTCTATAGTTTTGCTTATATAGTTTTACTCTGGACGCACTATTGATTTTAGATAAGAGGTTTTACTCATGAGCAATCAACACCCCGGTCTTACTCCTTTTGCTACCAAACATATCGGCATGATTAATTGGCTTGGTCTTTGGACGCTTTATAAAAAAGAAGTTTGGCGTTTTTTTAAAATATTTGGACAAACCATCATTGCCCCTGCGGTAACCACTTTTATGTTTATGATGATTTTCACCCTTGCCCTGTCCAGTGCAGGCGGAAGATCCCCCATCGGCATTCCTTATGAGACATTTCTTGCGCCTGGCCTTGTCATTATGGCAGTTCTGCAAAATGCCTATGCCAATACATCTTCTTCTTTTATGACAGCCAAAATGCAGGGCAATATTGTTGATCTTCTGATGGCACCTATTGGTGCGGGCGAGCTAACCATTGCTTTTTCTATGGCAGCGGTAACACGGGGCATTTTTATTGCTTTAATGGTCATGATAACCATGCATTTTTTCACAGATATTCCCTATTCACACCCTTGGGCAATGATCTATTTTGGGCTTATCGCTTCTTTCATGCTTGCCTTTCTAGGAATCATTACAGGAATTTGGGCCGAAAAATGGGATCAAGCGGCTTCGATTCAGAATTTTATCATCATGCCTCTCTCGTTCCTATCGGGAACTTTTTATTCGATTGACCGCCTCAATGGCTTTTGGTTCACGGTAAGCCAGTTTAACCCTTTCTTTTATCTTATTGATGGATTTAGATATGGCATGATCGGAAAGTCGGAAGCAGATCCTATGATTGGCGTTATTTTTACTTTATCGCTAACAATTCTGCTATGGTTTACCTGTTACAAATTAATCCGTAATGGGTATAAGTTAAGACCTTAAAAAAACAAAGACACAAAACTTAAGAGAATAATAAATGTCACAACTGATTAAAAATTCAGATATTACAAAAGATGAAGAAAATATAATCACGCCAATCCTGCCGACTTACGCCCGCGCTGATATTACGTTCGAGCGAGGGGACGGGGTTTATTTATATGATATAAATGATCAAAAATATTTAGATTTTGGCTCTGGAATTGGGGTTTGTAATTTAGGTCACAATCACCCTGCTCTGGTTAAAGCACTTTGTAATCAAGCCTCTAAATTATGGCATACCTCTAATCTTTATAATATTAAAGGACAAGAGGAGCTTGCACTAAAGCTTGTAGAGGCGACTTTTGCCGATAGCATGTTTTTTACAAATTCCGGCGCAGAAGCTATGGAATGTGCCATCAAAATGACAAGAAAATACCATTATGACAAGGGGCAGCCAGACCGCCAGCGCATTATCACATTTGAGGGCTGTTTTCATGGGCGTACGCTGGGCACTATTGCCGCTGCGGGAACGGAGAAACTTACCAAAGGTTTTGGCACTATGCTCGAAGGGTTTGATATTCTGCCCTTTTACAATGATATGGCAAAAGTTGAAAAAAGCATTACAGAACATACGGCAGCGATATTAATAGAGCCTATCCAAGGTGAAGGCGGCATTCGCCCTGTCTCAAAAGAGAATTTAAAAATTCTAAGAGAGCTTGCCGACCAGCATAATATTCTTTTAATTTTTGACGAAGTTCAGTGCGGCATGGGACGAACAGGACATTTATTTGCCTACCAAGCAAGCAATGTTATGCCTGATATTTTAGCTTCTGCAAAAGGCATTGGCGGTGGGTTTCCTTTAGGCGTTTGCATGGCAAATGAAAAGGTCTCCCACGCTATGACGGCTGGCACGCATGGCTCAACTTACGGCGGAAATCCTCTTGCTATGGCTGCCGGCAATGCTGTGATTGGCGTGATGCTTGAAGAGGGTTTTCTAGATCATGTTTTAAAAATGTCGGAAGTTTTAAAGTTTGAACTTTTACGGCTTAGAAAAGAATATCCAACCATTATTGATGTGGTGCGGGGATCGGGGCTTATGCTTGGGCTTAAGCTTCATATTGATCCCGCCCTTTTCTTTAACCAAGCAAGAGAATATAAAATCCTGCTTATCCCCGCTAGCGACCGAACTATTCGCCTTCTTCCGCCTTTAATCATTAGCAAGCAAGATATAAAAACTGCCATGCAAGCGTTAAGTAAAACATGCTGCTATCTTATGAAAAATATGCCTGCGGAAAAAGACGGAGAGGAATAATGCTAAAGCCTCCTTTACGGCATTTCTTGGATATTAATACCCTTACCAAGCCAGAACTTCGCTATATTCTTGATCTTGCAAAAAAAATGAAACAAATTGCAACAGAAGAGGGGCATGGCAAGGGGTTTGTTCATAAATATACGCCGCTTAAAGATATTGCGCTGGCGATGATTTTTGAAAAAGCCAGTACCCGCACCAGATTATCATTTCAGATGGCAATGCACCAACTGGGCGGAACGGCTCTTATCCTGCAAGGAACGGATATGCAGCTTGGTCACGGGGAAAGCGTGTCCGACACAGCGCAGGTTCTTTCTGGCTTTACCGACGGCGTTATGCTGCGGGCAAATTCCCATGAAACATTACTCGAAATGGCGCAGAACGCAACTGTGCCTGTCATTAATGCTCTTACCGATTTTTCCCACCCTTGTCAGGTTATGGCAGATATTCTGACCTTTGAAGAAAAGCTTGGCAGCATTAAGGGTAAGAAAATCGCATGGTCTGGGGACGGAAATAATGTTGCTGTATCTTGGATACATGCGGCTGTTTTATTTGAATGTGAACTGGCTATCGCTTGTCCTAAAGAATATAAGCCAAATAGCCAAGTACTCGGCTGGGCAAAAAACAACGGCGGTAATATTACCGTAACCCATGATCCCGCTGCCGCTATTAAAGATGCTCACTGCGTTATTACCGATACTTGGGTTTCTATGGGCGATACAGATAAAAAAGACCGCCTTGCCAAGCTTGCGCCTTTTCAAATAACCCGTAAATTAATGCAGCATAGTGATAAAGATTCTATTTTCATGCACTGCCTGCCCGCTCATAGGGGCGAAGAGGTCACAGATGAAGTTATTGATGGCTCCAAATCTGTAATTTGGGAAGAAGCTGAAAATAGACTTCATATTCAAAAGGCTATTCTTCTCTGGTGTTTTGGTAAATAACCCGTTAAAAATCTCTATTTTACGGATATTATAAGAAAGCTGACATGCCAGATATAAAAGAGTTGCTTATCGATCATAGCCTGCCTTTTACTTTAGAAGGCAAAGATATTACGGGCAGGATTTTAAGGCTAAGCCAGACAGTGGATAATATCCTTAAAGCGCATCAATATCCAAAGGAAGTTAATAAAATCCTTGGGCAGTCTCTTGCTCTTGCTACTCTGCTAGGCAGTTTTATGAAATATGAGGGGATATTAATGCTCCAAATGAAGGGGTCGGGGGCGATCAGAACGCTTGTTGTGGATTATGCGACGGACGGTAATGGAGAGGCTAGTTTACGGGGCTATGCCGCATATGATGATGCTCTTGCTGATAAAATCATTCCCCAAAGCTTGGAAAATATCTTTGGCGAAGGCTATATGATGATTACTATTGACCAAGGCAAATATATGGAACGGTATCAAGGCATCACAGCTCTCACAGGGGATAATCTTGCCTGCGCCGCAGAAGAATATTTTGCGGTCTCTGAACAAGTCAAGACACACGTAAGGTTAGAATGTGAAAAAAATAGTGATGGCGCATGGCGTGCGGGCGCAATGATGATACAGCATGTGGCAAAAAAGACCACGGATCAGCAAAAAGATGCCATTCAAAATACAGGCGCAGATCACCATGATGAAAATTGGCATAATGCCTATGTAATGCTAAAAAGCCTTAAAAAATCAGAGCTTCTTGATGATAGCCTTTCTTTGCAGACATTATTAATGCGCCTTTACCATGAAATAGGAGTTCGGGTTTTTGATCCTCTTAAGCTTGTCAATGGCTGCCGTTGCTCGGAACAAAAACTACGCTCTGTGATTAGTAAATTCTCCCCCAAAGAGCTTCAAGATATTGCAGAAGAAGGCATCATTAAAATGACTTGCGAATTTTGCAAAACAGAGCATAAATTTAATGTCAAAAACTTAATCAATTAAAGCCATAAAAAAGGCGGTCTTCTTAAAAAACCGCCTTTTCTTTATTTTATGGCTTTTCTTTATTTTATAAAGAGTGAAATTTATTTACCAGCTTTTTCTGGAAATTTAATGCCCCGATAAAAAGACATTCCTTTACCGCCATTTTCACTTGCTCGGTATATTTTCAACAATACTGAACTGCGTCCTTGTTTTTTTACCATTGCAATATTATCCATGGCTTCGGTAACAGTTTTTACATCCTTATAAGAAACTTGAGTGATAACATCCCCCCTGCGAATACCCTTTTTAAAGGCAGCACTATCTAGCTCAACAGCTGAAACCAAAGCCCCAACAACAGCATTATCGAATTTAAGAAGACCGCGGATATTATCCGTAATATCTTCAAGTGACATTCCAAAAATCTCATCCGTAACATTTGAATCTACAGAGTTAGACTTCTTCTTTCGCGTGTCATTTGGCATTTCCCCAACGGTAAGAGAAAGCGTCTTTTCTTTTCCTTCTCGCAGAACAATAACAGGAACTATTTTACCAATGACCGTATCTGCAACAATGCGTGATAATTCTTTATTATCATCAACTCTTTTATTATTGAATTTAATAATAACGTCACCTTGCATCACGCCGCCTTTTTCAGCAGGGCCGCCCTTCACAACATCTTGAACCATTGCCCCATATGTTTCGCTCATACCAAGGCTTTCAGCAATTTCATCATCAACAGGACCAATCATAACGCCAATAAGCCCCCGTTTAGCATGACCAAATTTTTGAATTTGCTTAATGATTTTAACAGCTTGGTTTGAAGGTATCGCAAAACCAATCCCTACATTTCCGCCCGTTGGGCTAAAAATGGCTGTATTAATACCCACCACTTCACCTTCCATATTAAACATAGGCCCGCCAGAATTACCACGGTTGATAGAAGCATCCGTTTGAAGATAATTATCAAAAGGATTACCGCCAATGGCACGGTGGCTCGCAGAAATAATGCCCGCTGTTACAGAAAGACCAAGTCCGTAAGGATTACCAAAAGCTAAAACCCAATCGCCAACATTCATTTTATTGGCATTGCCAAATTTCACAAAAGGGAAAGACTTCTTTTTTTTCATAATAAGCTGCAAAACAGCAATATCAACTTTGGTATCACGTCCAATAATTTTTGCTTTATATTCAGTATCATCATGAAGCTTAACAGTAATTTCATCCGCGCCCTCAATCACATGATTATTCGTAATGATAACCCCAGAAGATGCAATAATAAAGCCCGACCCTAAAGAGCGTCTTTCTCTTGAAAGACCTCTCTTTTTTCGATTACCAAAACCAAACCGCTTTTCTAATTCTTCTTGCATCCGGTCTTGCAGCGTCCCCCCTCCCATTGTAGGCTTAATTTTTTTTGCTTTTTGAACTGTACTAATATTAACAACAGCAGGGGATAATTTTTTTGCAAGATTTGAAAAACCATCTGGCCCTGATTTCGCAAATGCAGGAGCAGAAATAGCAAAAATAACGAAGATAAAAACCGACGTTATCTTTTTTGTAATATTTATATTCATATGCTCTATATCTTCCTAGTTTATTTTTGGGTGATATACCCATTTTGTTTTTGTAGACTTATTTTATTTTTGCAGGCTTTTAAACTCGCTTACTTTATTTCGTAGCCTTGGATTATGCCATATAAAATATGGCGAAAATAGGTAGTTTTTATTATTTAATCGTATTTTAAAGTCATTTCATCTCAAAAAATCAAAAAAGAGGGTGCAGTAACACCCTCTTTTAAATATTTACTATATTTTATTTTTTACCGTTCATTTTTCCAAAATATTTGAAAAACTCACTATCAGGTGAAAGAACCATGTTCGTATTACTTGATCTCATCGCTTTTCTATAGGCTTCCATAGAACGATAAAAAGCATAAAACTCTACATCCTGACCGTAAGCATCCGCATAAGTTTTTGTGGCAACCGCATCGCCTTCACCCCGAAGAATTTGTGATTTTTTTTCAGCTTCTGCCAAAATTACAATTTTTTCACGCTCCGCTTTAGAAATAATTCTAATAGATTGCTCTTCACCGCGGGATCTAATCTCACGGGCAACCTGATTACGTTCCGCTTTCATACTCGTAAAAATAGCTTCTGAATTATCTGTCGGAAGATCGGTTCTTTTAATGCGTACATCTACGATTTCTAAACCAAGCTCTTTCGCTTCGACTGTTACAGAATTTTTAATGCGCTGACGCAGCGTTTTTCTTTCTCCGCTCATCGCTGTCTTAAAGTCTTCTTGCCCAAATACTTTACGAAGATTTGAATTAATCACCACTGAAAGCCGTCTTTCTGCCCGTTCTTCATTCTGAACCGCCCTATAAAGAGCAAGCGGATCAGTGATCCGAAATTCTGAAAAAGCATCCACAATGATTTGTTTCTGGTCTTTTGTAAAAACCGTCAATTCAGGCGTATCTAAAAAACGAATTCTTTTATCAACAAAAACGATGTTTTCAACGAATGGTTTTTTAAAATGAAGCCCTGCTTCACTTTCAACTCTAGCAAATTCACCGAATTTAAGAACAAGGGCTTGCTGGGTTTCTTTAATCGTATAAGTTGCTGTGCTAAAGCCAACAAGACCAAGCCCGACAAGAACAAATAATATAATTATACCTTTATTTTTCATTTCTTCTCTCCTATTTTTTCTTTAATTGGTCAAGGGGAAGATACGGCACAACCGGATTTCCTTTGCCATCAATAATTGTTTTTTCAGCTCCGCCAAGAATTTCTTCCATGGTTTCAAGATAAAGCCGCCGTCTTGTGACTTCTTTCGCTTTTCTATATTCTTTCAAAACAGACATGAAACGAGCTGCTTGTCCAACCGCTTCTGCAATCACTTTTGCTTTATAAGCTTCTGCTTCTTGAAGCTTTCTTTCTGCAGCACCGCGGGCCTGCGGCACAATCATATTTTGTTTTTCCATTGCAACAGAAATCGTTTTATCGCGGTCAGCTTCTGCCTTTTGAACGTCTTTAAAGGCTTCTTGCACTTGAACAGGAGGCTCAACTTCATTCATTTTAATTTGAGTAATTTCCACGCCCGCACGGTAGCCATCAAGGACTTGCTGAAGAATATCTTTAACTTCAAGTTCAATAGAATCACGGCGAGAGGTCATAATGTCTTGCACTTTAGATTTTGCAACGACCTCACGCATCGCACTTTCTGCCACTGATTTAATAGAAAGCCTCGCTTGTTGAAGATTGAAAAGATAATCTTTTGAATCGCTAATTTTCCAGAAAATAGAAAAGCCAACATCAATGATATTCTCATCACCTGTTAACATTTGTCTTTCTTTATTTAAAGAAAGACGGCTAGAACGTCCTCTTCCCACCGCATTAATGCCAGAGCCACCAATTTCAATTTCATTCACCTTTGTAATTTTAGGTGTTTCAACTGTTTCTATCGGCGCAGGAAGATGATAATGAAGCCCTGATTTAGTTGTTTCAATATATTTACCAAAGCGAATAACAACCCCTTCTTCATCTGGATCAACTTTATAAATCCCTGTTGAAAGCCAAATTAAAGCAGCAACAACAATTAAAAAGAAAAAACCACTTTTCCCCTCTTTGCTGCCCGAACCCGAACCGCCAAAGAGTTTTTCTTTACCTTGTCTAATAAGATCTTCGATATTTGGCGGATCATTTGGGTTTTTTCCACCGCCCTGTCCCCAAGGACCACGCCCCCCGCCATTATTATTCTGCCCAGACATTGACATTCTCTCCTTATATTTTAAAAAATAAAAAAATTAAGGAGATACCCCTTAAAATTATTTTGCACTATGGTTATATAATATCTATCAATATGATGAAAGATATTTAATTTTCAAGATGTATATAAATTAAAGAGTTTAAAATGACCAAAATTATTCGTGAAAATATTATAAATGCGCTAAAAAAAATAAAGCATCCAGCCACGGGGATTAATTTAATTGAATCAGATATGATTGAAGGGCTTATTGTTAAAGGTAACAATGTTGGTTTCGCTATTAAAGTAGAACCCCATGAGGCTAAATTAATGGAAGAAGTCAGAAAATTGGCGGATCAGACTATCTTAAAAATTAGCGGCGTTAAAAAAGTTCTTTCCGTCCTTACCGCTGAAAAAAATGCAGATCATATTCCTGCGCAGCCTATACCAAAAACATCAAGCCCAAAACCTCGCATAGGCGGTCATGGCATAAAGCCGCCCGCCACGCCCCAAGCGGTACAAGGCGTTAAAAATATCATCGCCATTGCCAGCGGAAAAGGTGGCGTGGGCAAATCAACCACCGCCGTCAACCTTGCCCTAAGCCTTAAAAAATTAGGTCTGCAAGTTGGGATTTTTGACATTGATATTTATGGCCCTTCTATTCCCACCATGCTGGGCATTGACGAAAAACCTGAGCTGCTTGAAAACAAACAAATCACGCCGCTTAAAAATCATGGAGTGGTAAGCATGTCAATCGGCTATTTGCTTGAAAAAGACGTGGCAACAATCTGGCGGGGCCCTATGGTTATGGGCGCAATTCAGCAAATGCTCGCTGATGTGAAATGGGATTTATATGGCGGGCTTGATGTGTTAATTGTTGATCTGCCACCAGGGACGGGAGACGCACAATTAACCCTTGTTCAAAATGTAAAAATTGACGGGGTTATCATCATCTCAACCCCTCAAGATATTGCGCTTATCGATGCTAAGCGCGGTATTGATATGTTTAAACGGACAAACACAAAAATTATGGGCATTATCGAAAATATGAGCTATTTTTCCTGCCCAAGCTGCGGCGAGCGCGCTGAAATATTCTCAAATGGCGGCGCAAAGAAAACAGCGGAGGAATTAGGAGTAGATTTTCTCGGCGAAATCCCACTCCATATGGATATCCGCATCGGCGCAGACAGAGGAACGCCAATTATCGTAAATGACCCAGACGGCGCACAGAGCAAAATATATATTGTAATTGCAGATAAAATTATAGAAAAGCTAGATTAAAACCGATCAAGGACAATAAAGCTGTAATCATGGCTATCTTTTATCCCTGCCTTATGATGCTGTGCTGAAAGCTCTAGCCAGTCATTCTCTGTGATTTCAGGAAAAAAAGCATCGCCTTCTATTTCGCCGTGAACTCTTGTAAAATAAAGGCGGTCGGCTTTGTTAATTGTTAGAGCATATATTTGCGCACCGCCAATCACCATAACCTCATTACCGCCTGATGCCCGCGCCATATTTGCGGCAACCTCTAATGCCATATCGATTGTAAAGGCGGTAATGACCCCTTCTGGCGCGTAAGAAGTATCTCTTGTAATCACAATATTAGTGCGCCCTGCAAGAGGCTTTCCAATTGATTGGAATGTTTTGCGCCCCATGATCACAGGCTTGCCCATAGTGATCTTTTTGAAATATTTAAGGTCTGATGAAATATGCCATGGCATATCATTGTCCTTGCCAATTACACCATTTTCTGAAACGGCAGCAATTAAAGAAATAAGCACCATTATACTGCAACCTTTCCTGCAATATGAGCGTGGCTCTCATAATTAACAAGCTCAAAATCGCTGAATTCAAAATCAAAAATACTTTTAATATCTGGATTAATTTTCATTGTTGGCAATTTTAGAGGGCTGCGGCTTAGCTGTAAATCTACTTGATCTAGGTGATTACTGTAAAGATGAGCATCGCCAAAACTATGAATAAACTCCCCCACTTCTAAATCACAGACCTGCGCGAGCATCATGGTGAGCAGAGCGTATGAGGCAATATTAAAAGGCACTCCAAGGAAAATATCCGCAGACCTTTGATAAAGCTGGCAAGATAATTTACCCTCCGCCACATAAAACTGAAACAGGCAGTGACAGGGCGGCAAAGCCATATGTTCCACATCCGCCACATTCCACGCACTGACAATTAATCTTCTGCTATCGGGGCTATTTTTAATCATATTTACAAGAGTGGTAATCTGGTCAATCGTGCCGCCGTCCACCGCTGGCCATGACCGCCATTGACGCCCATAAACAGGTCCAAGATCGCCCCTTTCATCTGCCCAAGAATCCCATATTTTCACCCCATTATCACTTAAATATTTAATATTTGTATCCCCGTCCAAAAACCATAAAAGCTCATGAATAATAGACTTTAGATGAAGCTTTTTGGTGGTTACCATCGGAAAGCCGTCTGATAGATCAAACCTCATTTGATAGCCAAATACACTAACCGTTCCTGTTCCTGTGCGGTCGGTCTTTACTGCGCCATTATCCCGTACATGGCGCATTAAATCTAAATATTGTCTCATCTTTATCCTTCTGGGTTTTAGTATAGCTTTAACTATACATAAAAATAAAATTGATAAACAGCTTTAAATTTTAACTTTTAGTCCCTATATAAGAAGAGTTAGTTCGCTAACTATGGTGATAAATTATAGTATGGAATAAACGTATCGGACCCGGGGGCGGTACCCGGCGCCTCCACCATTTATATCTTCTGCTATGAAGATCGGTGTAAGGGGGCGAAATAGGATCGACGTGCGCAATAAAGATATCGTTTTCACTCAGCATGATACCGCTGTAATGGATCAAAAAACTATAAATGCTAACGATAATAACGAAGCATTTGCTGTAGCAGCTTAATAGCCCTATAGCATGGGGTTTCGGAGAGCACCTTGCAACAGAAGCTCTCCACCTTACTTTCGAAAAAACTCCCCCCTCACGAATTTTCTCGCACAGATTTTAAATCAGGCGTATAACCAGCTCAGCAGGAAACACTATAAAGATTCGATTTTAAAGAAAATATTTAAAACATGACTGAAACAAATATTGATTATGATAAAATGGTACAAACCGCTTTAATGAGCGTTGTACGCCGAATTTTAGAAGATACGGCCCAAAATGGTCTTGTCGGCGAACATCATTTTTATATCACATTTAATGTAAAACATCCTCATGTTGTGATCCCCGCTCATTTAAAAGAAAAATACCCCAATGACATGACTATTGTTTTACAAAATCAGTTTTGGGATATGATCGTCACAGACAGTTTTTTTGAAATTTCTCTCAGCTTTAATCGTATGAAAGAGCATTTACATATCCCCTTTGATGCTCTCATTGGATTTTTAGACCCTAGCGTTGATTTTGGTCTTCATTTTAATGATGAAGCTTTAGGTACAGAAGTAAATAATAAAGATTTAAGAAGCACTGATACAGATATAGAACCTGACGTTAACTCTTCTAAAGTTGTTACTCTGGACAGCTTCCGTAAAAAATAAACCATAATATTTATCTATATTAAAAGATTAAAAATCAGGTAATTCATAACGTCCTTTAACATCTTCTATTTCAATCACCCAAAGGTCTTCGTCAAAATTACGTTCCCGCCCGATATAATGATCTGCTTTTTTTTCTTCTAATAGAGCATCGCCAAGCGGGTGTCTCCAAATAACGCTGCCCTTTAGATCATATCCTAATTTATAAATTTTAACCCCCTGCCCTATAATATGATGTTTAATGATGATAAGCCCTCGCTCATTATCTCCCTTACAAATTATCATAGCAGGCATAAAATCAATATCACATTGCTGCAAATGAGCCGATACCCACAAAGATGTATTTAACCGAAAGCCAGACATTAATATCCTAATATTTTTTAAATTTAATAAAGATATAAGGCAAAAACAACAAAAGGAGAAACTTTAAAAGCTTCTCCTTTAAATTGGCTGGGGTACCAGGGATCGAACCTGGGATGACGAGATCAAAACCCGTTGCCTTACCGCTTGGCCATACCCCATTAAATATTTACTGAACGTCTTTATTCATCAATGTTTAAAAGTGAGTGGAACATAATCAGTTTCACCTCAACTTGCAACAGGCTTTTTAAGTTTTTTAAGTTTTCTTGCCATTTTTTTAAGATAAGGTATAAAATCTAATAAAATTATTTATTCATAGCCCCTTAATATTTACATAAGAGACTATGTTTAAACAGTTTTTAGGTATTTACTTATGAATTTTCAAAAAAAATATATAAGAAAAAGAGAGTTTAAATGCAATCAGTTGATTTTATTTCAAGATTAATTTGGGTTTTTCTACAGCCTAGTAATTTTTTGTTTTTTAGCCTCTTTATTTCTGGTTTTTTTTATATCAAACAAAGGGGGCTATTTTCAAAAACTATTCTCATCATTTCCTCTCTTTGTTTATGCCTCATAGCCCTTACGCCCTTTCCCTATATCGCAGCCATTCCGCTTGAAAATAAATATAGAGCCTTTCATAACAAGCTGCTCGCAAAAAAATATGCTGGCATTATTACATTAGCAGGTTCTGAAAACCTATCTAAAAGCATCTATCATAACCAAGTTAATTTTTCTAAGCATGGCGAGAGATTGACAGAAACCATTAAACTTGCCAGATTATTACCTCATTTAAAAATAATATTTTCAGGAGGACTCCATAAAAAAGGAAAATATGAAGCTGATATTGCTTTTCAATTTTTTACTCAAATGGGGCTTGATAAAAACCGCCTTATATTAGAAAAAAAATCCTATAATACATGCAGCAATGCATTTTTTACCCAAAAGAAAATCCAAGCGTTAAAAATGGATTCTAAAAAACCTTGGCTGCTCGTCACTTCTGCTTTTCATATGCCAAGAGCCGCCGCCTGTTTTAAAAAGCTAGGCGTAAATATCCACCCTTATCCTGTTGATTATTATAGTATGTTAGGGGAGGAAAAGATGCGATTGCCAAATATTGGCAGAAGCCTTGCTGATTTTGATCATATTGCTCATGAATGGGCAGGATTAATGTTTTATTACTTACAAGGAAAAATTGACGAAATACTACCTGACATAAAGGCTTCAAATAATGAAAGCTCTTAAGCTTGTAATATCATAGCTTGTAACAAAAATTATAGCTGCCATTTGCGAATGTATTTTGGCTTTTCTACATGGCGCCATATCGCCTTCACATCAGCAATAAGTCCGCCTGGTTCAAGCAAACGTTCAAAATCTGCTGTCTTTAGTCCCTTATATTCTTCATGAGCAACAACGCCGATAACGCAAACATATTTATGATCTTCTATTTCTTCTAAAGAAGGCAGAAGGTTAATATTATAAAATTCTTTTGCTTCTACAGGGTCAGCCGCTGCATCATGCACATCAATCTGAAAGCCGCGCATTTTTAAGCCATTAATAAGGTCAACCGCCTTCGTATTTCTAAGATCAGGGCAATTTTCTTTAAATGTCAGCCCAAGAACAAGAACCCTGCCCCCCTCTGATGATAATTGCGCCCCAATCCGTTCTGCAACAAAATCAGCCATTGAATCGTTAATTTCACGGCTGGCAATAATAATACGTGGATCATGATTTACTTCACGCGCCCGCATGGCTAGATAATAAGGGTCAACCCCAATGCAATGCCCGCCCACAAGCCCTGGCTGAAAATTAAGAAAATTCCATTTTGTCCCAGCCGCCTCTAATACATCGGAAACGGAAATGCCAAGTTTTTGAAAAATCATCGTAATTTCATTAACAAAGGCAATATTAATGTCACGCTGTGAATTTTCGATAACTTTAGCAGCTTCCGCCACCCTAATGCTCGCTGCACGGAAAATGCCGCCCGTTGTAATTGCCCCGTAAACCGCCGCTAAAACTTCTGTCACTTCTGCATTCTGCCCTGCAACAATTTTTGTGATTTTATCAACTGTATGTTCTTTATCTCCTGGATTAATGCGTTCAGGAGAATATCCAAGGAAAAAATCTTCCCCGCATTTAAGCCCTGAAACCTCTTCTAAAAGAGGTCCGCATAATTCTTCTGTAACGCCTGGATAAACCGTCGATTCAAATACAACAACCGACCCCTTGCCAATAATATTACCAAGCATTTTACAAGCCGATTTTACGGGCGTTAAATCAGGTTTTTTATCCTCATCAATAGGCGTTGGCACAGTGACAATATAGATCGCTGCATTTTTAATATCATCTGTGGATGCGGTCAGAGATAAGGGAGATGCAAGCAATTTATCTTTACCTACTTCTTCCGTTCTATCAAAGCCCGTCTTTAATTCTGCAATCCTGTCATCACTAATATCAAAACCAATAACATCAAATTTATTTGCCAGCACCACGGCAAGCGGCAGCCCCACATAGCCAAGTCCAATGATCGCTATTTTTGATTTGTCTTTAAAAGCAATATTTGTCATTCTTAATCTCGCTTATTTTAACATATATTTAGCATCGCCTAATAGGCAACCCACAGGTGTTTATGCTGTTGTTTTAATTGCATTGCAACCTTTATTGCTTCTTTTTTAGTCTTAAAGATCGCATAGCATGTCGCCCCGCTGCCCGACATTGCCGCCGCCAAAGGTTTTTTATCCCTTAACATGCTTAATATCTGATTAATTTCAGGGACAATAGAGCAGGCTGCTTGTTCCAAATCATTATGGCTTAATTTTAAAATTTGAATGAGCCTTTTTAAAGTTAATTCATTCTCAAAGTTATCCCGAAGGGTTGAAAAAGATTTTCTATTGCGCCCTGCTACCTTAAAAACTTCCTGCGTCAATACAGGCTTTAAAGGGTTAATTAAAATCAAATGGCAAGGCTCTTTCACAGAGAATTTCACTATTTCGTTCCCAATCCCCCTCATGATAGAATCCTCTGAGCAGAGACATACAGGAACGTCAGCCCCTATTTTTAAGGCTATATCTTGCATAATATCACCCAAAATACCGCCCTTAACCGACCGAGCAATCAGGCGCATAGCAGCGGCTGCATCCGCAGATCCCCCGCCAATTCCAGAAGCAAGTGGCAGGTTTTTAATTAAATGAAAATGACCGCCAAATTTAAAGCCTAGCCTTTCTTGTAAAAGCCTTGCCGCTTTTAAAATAGAATTATCCGCATCTTTTTTTAGTTTTTCTCCAAATGTTCCTGAAATTGTAAGAGTAAAGCTTAAATCCTGATCATTTAGGGTAAAAGTAACCTCATCGCTAAAATTTGAGCTTAAATCAGGAAAGGTAACGATACTATCTAAAAGATGATAGCCATTTTCCAAAATGCCCGTAATTCCCAAAATGCCCGTAATTCTAAGATCTAAATTAACTTTAGCTTTCGCAATTTCTGAAATTGGAAGAGCCTGCTGCATTATTTATTTTCTTTCGAATAGCCATGATTGATTTTATTTTTAATGCCTTGAATTTTATCCTCATCAGGTTTTAAAGATAAAGCATGCCTCCATTGAAAGCGTGCTTCATTTTCGCGCCCTACAAGCCAGTAAGCATCTCCTAGGTGATCATTTAATGCCCAATCATCAGGCTTAAGCTGAACCGCTTTTTCAAGAATGGGAACGCTGCTTTCTATCTGTCCCATTTTAAACAAAGCCCAGCCTAAACTATCAATAATATAGCCATCATTGGGGAGAAGCTGCACTGCTTTTTCAAGCATTTTTTTCGATTTTTCATAATGCAGCCCTTGGTCAACCCAGCTATAGGCTAAATAATTTAAAACTTGCGGCTCATCAGGATTAAGCTCCAAAGCTTTTAAGAAGTCTTTTTCAGCATCCTTCCACCGCCCTATTCTTTCATAAGCAATGCCGCGTGTGAAAAAAATGCCCCAGTGATAGCTTTTTACTGTCGTTAGCCCCGAAATATAAAGATCATAATAATGAGCCGCTTTATTGAAATTTTGATCTATTCGGTAAATATCTCCGATAGTGCCATAAATTTCATTATGTTCTGGATATTCACCAATCAAATTAATAAGTAAAGAAATAGCTGTTTTAGGCTTTTTCATTTTATTATATATCCATGCGGATTGCGCTTGGGAATGGTAATTTAGAATGCTTTGCTTGCCGACCTTAGATAAAGCCTCTAAGGCAGCATTATAAAGTTTTTCTTGTTCAAGAACTTGCCCTAAAAAATGATTACCTTCTGGGAATTCTTCTCTAATATATAAAGCTTGGCGTAGATATAAAATAGCGACAGCTCTCATTTGATCTTGCGCTAAATAACGGGCAGAACTATAAAAAACCTCTGCCATTCCCTCCGCTGAAGAAGATATTATTCTATCTACAGTCTGTCCTTTATCAAGCAATTTTAGAGCCTGTGATAAGGTCTCATTGGCAGGTAGTTTTTTTAAAAGACCTTGATAAAGCACCCGTGCGGTTTGTTGTTTTTTATTTCGAACAAGGTAATTACCATATATTTCAGCAGTGCGTAATGTCATTGCACCTGAATTACTTAATGATTTTTTATAATATTCATCCGCTTCTTTTACCATTCCTAACGCATCTAAAAGCAAGGCAGCTTGGTAGTTTTTAAAATCAGAAAAGCCTTTTTTAGCAAATATATTTTTAAGAATTTTCAAAATTTCTATTTTTTTATCCGCTTTGCCTTCCTCTAAAATAAGCCAAGCTTTTAGGAACGGCTTAAAAAGCCCATAAATTCCATCATTTTCTAATTTTTCAAGATATTCAAATGATTTTTTATAATCATTCTCATCATGAGATTTCAAAGCCTTTTTTGCTTCTGTCAAATATAAAAACAAAGAAATTAAATTATCATTTTTATCTTTTAAATCAATCTGCCTTGCCAGAATAAGAGCCTTATCATAACGCCCATCGGTTAGATTTAAAGAAAAAGCACGGCGCAGTAATGCGGCTTTTCCAATATCGCCCATCTTAAAATTTTTATGTTTCAAAATATCAAAGTTTAAAGCTGCAGCCGCTGAAATATCTCGGCTATAAATCGCCTGCCGTCCGGCAAGATATTTTCCTGAAAGAAGCCTTTCTTGAGCGCGCAGGGGAAGCTTTACCTCTGACTTTGTAAAAACATTCGTCTGGATAATATCAAACCCTTGGCGAGCTTTATCTTCTGGTGTTTTCAAGACCAGTGTTTTTACGGGAATATCTTCTCCCTTCAGACAAGCTGAAAGCAGAAGCATTCCTGCTAAAGATATAAAGGTCAAAATAGATTTAAATAAATTTATTTCAACCTTTTGAATATTCTGCTTTTTGTTCACATTCTGCCTATAAATAAAATTTGCTCTACTCAAATTCTTCTCCTAGCCCTTAAGGCTTAAATACACATACCCCATCATATTACATATTAGGGTAATTAGGCCCGCCCCCTCCTTCTGGGACAGTCCAATTAATATTTTGTGTTGGGTCTTTTATATCACATGTTTTGCAATGAACGCAGTTTTGTGAATTAATCTGAAGCTTAAGCTGCCCTTCCTCTTCACCGATGAATTCATAAACCCCTGCGGGGCAAAAGCGCACTTCTGGTGCGCCATAAAGATTATAATTAATCTTCACAGGAACGGTATCATCTTTTAATTTCAAATGACACGGCTGATCTTCTTCATGATTTGTATTGGATAGAAACACCGAAGATAATTTATCAAATGTAAGCTTATTATCTGGCTTTGGATATTTAATTTCTTCGCATTCACTGGCAGGCTTAAGGCACTTGTGATCTTCATCATGCTTAAATGTCCAAGGAAATAAAAACCCCAGATTAAGACTGTTCAGCCACAGCTCAAACCCTGAATAAACCGTACCTAATAAAGCCCCGAATTTATGAATAGAAGGCTTGGAATTTCTTACTTTTTTAAGCTCATCATAGACCCAGCTTTTCTCATAAGCTTCGGTAAATCCTGTTAGCTCCCCTGCACTTTGCGTGCCTGCCCCCGTATTTTGCATGTCTAAAAGTGCTTTAAAGGCTTCCTCCGCTGCCATCATTCCTGTTTTCATTGCCATATGGCTGCCTTTAATTTTAGGCACATTCACGAACCCTGCGCTGCAGCCGATAAGTGCGCCGCCTTTAAAAATTAGCTTTGGCACGGACTGAAATCCGCCTTCATTAATCGCTCTTGCCCCATAAGAAATCCGCCGTCCCCCCTCGAACGTGCCTTTGATTTCTGGATGAGTTTTATAACGCTGCATTTCATCAAAAGGCGACAGATAAGGGTTTTCATAATCAAGCCCAACCACAAAGCCCACCGCCACTTGATTATCTTCCAGATGATAAATAAAGCCGCCGCCGACTGTTTTATTATCGAGGGGCCAGCCCTGCGTATGAATAACCCGTCCTTGATGGTGATTTTCTGGCTTAACTTCCCATAATTCTTTAATGCCAAGACCATAAGTCTGCGGCTGCTTTCCCGCCTGAAGGTCAAATTTTTCGATAATTTCCTTGGCAAGCGATCCCCGCACGCCCTCTGCAATAAAAGTATATTTCGCCCGCAGTTCCATGCCTTGCATATAGGTATCTTTTTCTGCACCCGCTTCCGATACGCCCATATCACCCGTCGCAACGCCTCTGACAGAGCCATCTTCATTATAAAGAATCTCTGCCCCTGCAAAACCTGGGAAAATTTCAATGCCCATATTTTCAGCCTGTTCACCAAGCCAGCGGCAGACATTGCCAAGACTAACAATGTAATTTCCTTTATTGCTCACCATCGGCGGCATTAAAAAATGTGGGAAATGCACTGCCTTTTTTTCAGATAACATCCAATGCTGATTATCGGTTACTTCTGTTAAAAGAGGGGCTTTTAATTCTTGCCAATTCGGGAATAATTCATTGAGTGCCTTTGGATCAATCACAGCCCCTGACATAATATGAGCGCCGATTTCTGATCCCTTTTCAAGAACGCAAACGCTAAAATCTTTCCCAGCCTCATCGCATAATTGTTTAAAGCGTATCGCTGCGCTAAGACCAGAAGGGCCGCCCCCGACGATGACCACGTCATATTCCATAAATTCACGTTCCATGGGTCTTCTCCTTATAACTTCTCATATTTCCACTGTTACTTATGAGTAAAATAGCATGGAGGTCAATAAATAACTTCTTTTTTGGTTTTTTCTAAGAAAGATTATTGCTTCTAAGACCTATTCTCTGGCATAATATAAAAAATGTAATTAAAAGAATATAATTTAAATGTCAGCAGATGAGCAAGCTTTAGCCTATAAAATGGAATTATCAGCCCTAGAAATGCTTGATTGGTTTATTGAAGCTGGCGCAGATGAGGCGACCGAAAATAGCCCTATCAATTGGTTCGAAATTTCGGCAAAAGCGGTTAAAATTGCTCCGTCCCAAACGCCAAAACACACCATCCGCCCTGCCGCCGCTCTAGCCCAGCCCATGATTAGTGCTGCTGAAATTATTAAACAAGCAAATACTGTCTCCAAGAAATCTATGACTTTAGAAAGCCTCGAAAAAAACCTTAGAAACTTTGTCGGCTGTACATTAAAAAACACTGCGGCAAATACAGTTTTTGCAGATGGAAAGCCAGCATCACGGATTATGATTATTGGCGAAGCACCCACATCAGAAGAAGACCGTACAGGACGACCCTTTTTAGGACAAAGCGGCGCGCTTCTTGAAAAAATGCTTCATGCCATTGGGCTGGAGCGGTCAAATGATTATTATTTAACAAATATTCTCCCTTGGCGACCCCCTGGAAATAGAAAGCCAACAGAGACAGAAATTTCAATCTGCATGCCCTTTGTTAAAAGACATATCGAACTTTTTGCGCCACAGATGATTATTCTTTTAGGCTCTCTTCCTTTGCGCAATCTTATTCATCAAGATCATGGAATTTTAAAATCGCACGGAAAATGGTATAATTATGATTTAGACGATAAAAAAATACCTTTAATGGCAATATTCCATCCAAATTACTTAATCCAGCAGCCCGCTGCAAAGAAGGCTGCATGGAAAGATTTACAAGAAATAAAAACTAAAATAGAAGAAATATCTTAAAAACACTCTTTATTTACCTTATAGATATAGATTAGGGAACTTAAAAAATATTAGATTTAAAATCTATAGTATGACTATTTTAATATTCAGAGAGACTATAATAAATGATAGTAAAAGTTAAAACTTTAGTACAAACAGACCAAATAATTAAAGGATTCAACCCTATTACCTCTCTTTTAATTACCTCTATTATTATGATTTTAATGTCATTTCCCAATAATGCTTACTCTTCAGAAGCCGTAAAAAACACAGTTCTAAAAACACCTGCATTGATGGGAGAACCCATTGAGAATATTTACAGCTTAAGCATTCCTGATAGAGAAATTTACTTAACGATTTTTCAATTACAAAAAAAAGCCCGCTGGAAAAAAATTAACAGGTTAATCTCTAAATTAGATGATAAAATTCTGGTTGGTCATATTCTTTATCAAAGATATATGCATCCAACCGCTTATAATTCTACAGGAAAAGAATTACGTTCTTGGATGCTTAAATATCCAGATCACCCTGGTGCACGGCGCATTTATGCCCTTGCCGTAAAAAAAAACCGTGGTCGTTCCTCTGGAATACATTCCCCTTATCCCGATCTTGCCAGTAACCTTCCTTTAAGTAAGCCTATTACCTTTAAACCCACACCGATTAAGCAGCGTCCTAAAGTTAATATTTCAAAGCTTTACCCTTCTAAACAAATAAAACGAAAAAAAAATATTCGAAATGAAATTAAGAAAATAAAACGTCTGGTTAAAAAAAACCTCCGCCGAAACAGACCAAACCATGCAGAAAAAAGACTACTCGCCTTTGAACAAAGGCATATTTTAAATGGTAAAGAGCTTGAAGAGCTTTATGGGCAAATTTCAAAAAAATATTATTTTCGAGGGAACGATGAAAAAGCATTAGGCTATGCGGCCTATGCCTTGTCTCGTAACAATGATAGGGGTTTAAGCCGCACGAATAATAACATAAAATGGAATGGTGCTTTATCCGCTTGGCGGCTTAAAAAATATAGCATTGCCGCTCAATATTTTTCTTCTATAGCAGATCATATAGATTTATCTAAAAAGCCTGACCCATGGTTTAAAGCAGGGGCTGCTTTTTGGGCTGGGCGTGCCTTTGAAAAAATAAATGATGAAAAAAGTTCAAAAAAATATTTTTTACAAGCTGCCTCATATCCCAAAACCTTTTACGGTCTCATTGCAAGAGAGAAACATGGGCAAGAGATTAAGCTTAATATTAGCGAAGCTATTTTGACTAAGGTTCAGGCTAATATTTTTAAAAAGATACCTCAAATTAGCCGTGCTGTTGCCCTTGCAAGTCTCGGGCAAAAATCTCCTGCAGATATGGAACTTTATGCAACTTGGAAGCGCAGTGATAATTTAAGAAATAAAGCGTTTTTAACGCTTGCTTCCAAATTAAGCCTTCCTACAACTCAGCTTAAAATCAGCCAAAAAGAAGAAAAAAAATACCAAGATGTTGCTGACAATCATCTCTACCCCTTGCCCATTACATCACCTCTTGGAGGTTATGAAGTTGACCGTGCGCTCTTATTTGCAATAATGCGGCAAGAAAGCGGCTTTAACAGCTGGGCTAAATCTTCTGCAGGAGCGCGGGGTATGATGCAGCTTATGCCTGCTACCGCAGGATATTTAATGAAGGATTACCGTCTGCGCTATGGATCAAGTATAAAATTAGATGAAGCTGATTACAATATGGCCCTTGGTCAAAAATATATTCTTAAAATGATGAAAGCATCATACGTGGGAGGGGATTTATTTAAAGCTCTTGCCGCCTATAATGCAGGGCCTGGAAATTTGCGCAAATGGCTTAGATTAGTAAAACATCAAAATGACCCTTTGCTTTTTATTGAAACTATTCCCTATCATGAAACCCGCCAATATATTGAACATGTCCTGAGCAATTACTGGATTTATCGTAGCCGCCTTGATCAAAAACATCCATCGTTAAAGCTCATTGCAAATGATAAATGGCCTGAATATATTGCGCAAGATCAAAAAACAAATAAGGTCGCACAAAATGACAATTGATAAAAATATCGATTTTATACCCCTCAGAATTGCAATTATAACTTTATCGGACACCAGAACATATGAAACAGATACATCTGGTCAAATGCTTGTAGACCGGCTCACTACAGCAGGGCATATCCTGCAAGCGAGAGAAATTATAAAAGATGAAAAACCTCTTCTGAAAGCACAGCTTGAAAAATGGATTAAAGATAAAAAAATCCAAGTCATCATCGCAACGGGCGGTACGGGCCTGACGGGACGAGACATCACGCCTGAAGTTTTTAAAAGTCTTTATGAAAAAGAAATTGAAGGGTTTGGTGAAATTTTTCGTCATATCTCCTTTAAACTTATCGGTACATCTACTTTGCAGTCCCGCGCCACGGGTGGCGTGGCAAATGGCACGTATCTTTTTGCTATTCCAGGTTCTACTGGTGCATGTAAAGATGCGTGGGATCATATTTTTGCAGAGCAGCTTGACATTCGTTTCAGACCTTGTAATTTTTCCGAAATGCTGCCCCGCCTGCTTGAGAAATAACCCTTATTTGAAGAATTAATGCCTAAAGACCTAGATAATGATTTATTTGATATAGCGCAGGGTATCTCTTTTGAAGATGGTCCAAATTATGATCTAGAACGCAAGATCGCCCTCCTCACATGCGGCGTGGATGAGGTAGGACGTGGTCCTTGGGCAGGGCCTGTAATGGCGGCAGCTGTTATCTTAGACCCAGATAATATTCCAAAAGGGCTTAATGATTCAAAAAAACTTTCAAAGAAAAGGCGAGAATCTCTTTACCCGTTAATTATGCAAAGCTCTATTGTCGGCGTAGGAGAAGCTTCAGCTCAAGAAATTGATGAAATTAATATTTTGCAGGCAAGCCTTCTTGCAATGCGCCGTGCTATTAAAAACCTATCACATATCCCTGAATATGCCCTCATTGATGGAAATAAAATTCCAAAGCGGCTGCCCTGCCCTGCGTCGTTTTTAATAAAAGGCGATGCAAAATCCCTCTCAATTGCCGCTGCATCGATTATTGCAAAAATAAACCGTGATAAATTTATGGCAAATTTAGCCCTAAAATACCCAGAATATGGCTGGGAAACAAATTCAGGATATGGTGTTGCTCATCATCGAAAAGCACTATCACTAGTAGGAATTACAGATTTTCACCGAAAAAGCTTTAAGCCAATTCGTGATTTAATGACTCAGGACTCTCCCTCAACTTCTTGATTCCAATGAAATAAAAACTTGACGTGATTCTTTTTTTGACTCAGAATGCAGCTTATTAAAGAAAATAACCATAAAGAAAAAGAACCTATGGCATCTAGAAATAAGAAAATAAAAGCTGTAATTGCTCCAAAAAAAGACTTACCCTTAGATCAAATATTACAGGGCGACTGCATTAAACTTATGAATGCACTTCCTGAAAATTCAGTTGATGTTATTTTCGCTGACCCTCCCTATAATATGCAACTTAAAGGAGAGCTTCACCGTCCTGACAATTCCCATGTAGATGCAGTTACCGATAAATGGGATCAATTTTCTAGCTTTAAAGCCTATGATGACTTCACCCGTGAATGGCTTAATGCAGCACGGCGCATTTTAAAGCCGACAGGTACTATTTGGGTTATTGGCAGCTATCATAATATCTATCGTGTCGGCTCTATCATGCAAGATTTAGGTTTTTGGACGCTTAATGATATTATTTGGCGCAAAACGAACCCTATGCCTAATTTTAGAGGAACGCGCTTTACCAATGCTCATGAAACATTGCTATGGTGTAATAAGGGGGAAAATGCAGGAAAATACACATTCAATTATGACGCTATGAAGGCTTTTAACGATGATATACAGATGCGTTCTGATTGGACTATTCCAATTTGTTCTGGCAAAGAGCGTTTAAAGATTGATGGGCATAAGGGGCATTCCACCCAAAAACCCGAAGCCCTTCTTTACAGGGTTCTTCTCTCTTCCACCAACAAAGGGGACGTGGTTCTTGACCCTTTCTTTGGATCGGGTACAACGGGAGCTGTCGCCAAAAAACTTGGTCGCCATTTTATTGGGCTTGAAAAAGAAACAAAATATATCCGCCTTGCAAGCAGCCGTATTGATGCTATCCAAACGCTTACAGATGAGGCGCTTGATATTATTCCTGCAAAACGAGCGCAAAAACGTATTGCCTTTGGTATATTATTAGAACGCGGACTGATCAAAGCTGGTACAGAACTTCATGCACCAAATAGCAAAAATATTGCAATTGTCAGAGCCGATGGGTCTTTATTATGCAACAATCAAAAAGGATCAATTCACCAAGTTGGTGCAAAAGTTCAGGGCGCAGCTTCCTGTAACGGCTGGACATATTGGCATACTAAAAAATCAGGGGAACTTATCCCTATTGATGAAATACGTCAGCAAATCAGAGATGATTCTTAAAACTTCCCTTCGTAATTAACAATGGGGATGCGTCAGATGACGCATCCCCATTGTTATAGTTAACGCATTTGTAACTCTTTGTGGTGTATATTATTAGAAACAATATTTATTTAAAAATACATATTGGATGAAAAGTATAGAGTAATAGAATATTGAGGCATTCGTTATTTCCCATATTCTTGATCAGAGTAAGGTAACATTACAAATGCAAGCTTTTAAATTATTAACAATATCTAGTCTTCTTTGGGTTTTTTTATTGTCGGGAGCTGTTTTGGCTCAAGATAAATCTTCTCCTAAAATTCCAAATCAACTTTTACCAGAAACTTTAGAAAAGCGTTGCGAGCAACCTTCTGATGCGCTTTCCACAGATAAGATCCTTATTCCAAAACCAAGTGATCAACTCTCTTCTGATAAAGCAGAGAAAATTACTTTTATCTTAAAATCTGTGGCTTTAACGGGTAATAATGTGTTTCATTCAGATAAGCTTTCTCGTTTTTATAGTCACTATATTGGCAAGAAAGTATCTCTGGCGGCAATGTTTGCTGTAGCCAATGCAATTACAGCTCATTATGTGGATGAAGGCTATGCCCTGTCT
>JADGEY010000001.1:0-45443 GCA_016744185.1 Emcibacteraceae bacterium
CGCCTAAAAGCCGCAATGGACAACAGTTTTAGAGAAAAATTACTAAAATGTTAACAATTAATGATTTTGCCCTGATGATCTTAGGGCTTGAGTATCTTAAAAAAACTGTTATATGCAGGGTGGAATATGTTCATTTTAGGGTTTAAAAATGCTAGAATGGGAAACGGCTAAATTAAGGTTTTAAGGAGAGCTTTATGACATATGTGGTCATCGAAGCATGTATTAATTGTAAATTTACGGACTGCGTGGAAGTTTGCCCTGTTGATTGTTTTTACGAGGGGGAGAATTTTCTTGTTATTAGTCCCGATGAATGTATCGATTGCGGCGTGTGCGAGCCTGAATGTCCTGCGGAAGCTATTGTTGCTGATACGGAAGATGGGCTTGAATGGTGGATTGAATTTGCCGAAAAAATGTCTGAAGAATGGCCGAATATCACAGAATCAAAAGAGCCTATGCAGAATGCTGATGATATTATAGATCAGGAAGGCAAAAAAACTCTCCTAAGCGAAAAACCTGGGGAAGGTGATGAGTAACATATTAAAAATAGAGATGTTTTTTTTCTAATAATATGCTATACTGCGAAGTGGATTAGCGGTCTGTGATGATTATCATATAAAACGGCTGTTATTAAAGAATAAGATGTTTTTAGTAATCATATGATTACTAGAATTTTTTTTATGTGATTCTGAGATTTATTAATTTTTTGTTAAACATAATTTTAGAACAATAATTTGTAATATAAAGTTGGAGAGATAATCTTAAAAATCATGGCAAAAACTCAAAAATTACCATTTTCCATTGATGATCACATCGTTTACCCAAAACATGGAGTTGGCTTGATCACCAATATTGTTACGCAAGATGTTGCTGGCATGACGCTTGAATTATACGTGGTGCGTTTTGAAAGTGACAAAATGACACTTCAAGTGCCTGTTGGAAAAGCGGATTTTTCTGGTATGCGCAGCGTTTCTAACAGAGATGTTATGGAAAAAGCTTTTACGACGCTTAAGGGTAAAGCAAAAGTCAAACGCACAATGTGGAGCAGGCGGGCTCAAGAATATGAAGCAAAGATTAATAGCGGTGATGTTATTCAATTAGCTGAAGTTGTTCGTGATTTACACCGTAATAGCGACCAAGCGGAACAATCATATTCAGAACGTCAAATTTATGAATCAGCGATTGCCCGCCTTGCAAGAGAGGTGGCGGTGGTTGAAGTCATCGAAGAAAGAGATGCGCTTGAAAAATTATCAGATGTTTTAACCGCCGCTTAAGCTAAGAAGTTTTTTTGAGGCTATTAATGAAAAGAACTTGGAGTTATTTCAAGTTCTTTTTCTATTTAAATGCATATTTTGCTATTTCTCTAATTATTCCAAGCTATGATTATACAAATAAAAGTAATGAGTTGATGTTATGAAATCGGATAAATTACCAATTTTAGATCAGGAAAGATTTTCTTGTTTAAAGAATGCAAAACGTCTTTGGGTTATTGGCTCTATTAATGGAAATTTGCGGGGTTTAAAACCTATTCATAAGGGGATATTGGCGCATATTAAACGGGGTGATAAGTTTGTCTATCTTGGTAATTATTATGGAGATAGCGATCATATCATCGAGACCATTGATGAAATATTATTAACGCGCCGCGAGATTATGTCGATGCCCAGCGTCTATATGCCTGATGATTTTACTTATCTTCGGGGAGCAAAAGAAGAGATGTTTTCTAAACTTTTGCAGGTTCAATTTTCACCAAATCCATCAGAAGTTATTGACTGGCTTTTAGGTCATGGTATGGGCTGGGTTTTAAGGGCCTATGGAAGTTCAGAGGATGAGGCACGTAATGTATCGCATATGGGAACGGTAGAGATGACGAAATGGACGGGGCGTATTAGGCGAATGGTTTATTCTCACCTTGGTCAATCAGATTTAACAAACCATTTAAAAAGGGCGGCCTTTACAGAAGATGGTAAATTATTATTTGTTCATGCTTCTGTTGATTTCAAGCGTCCTTTAACGATGCAAAAGGATAATTTTTGGTGGGATCATGGCACATTTGATCATATGAACGCCCCTTATTCCGGCTTTAAGAAAGTCATTAGGGGATATGATCATCAAAATAAAGGCTCAAAGCTTTCAGGATCTTTTGGTATGACCCTTGATGGCGGCTCTGGGCGGGGCGGCAGATTAGAATCTCTTTGTCTTTCACCAGAAGGAGAGGTTATCCATCATTTTTCAGAGTAATTTTAATTTATGATTTTTTAAGATTTTTGTAATTTAAAGGGTATATTTTGAAGTTAATAATAAAGATTGCGATAAATAACATTGAATTTGAGATGAAATAGCATGTAAAGCTCTAGTATGATATTTTTCTTTCGGCTATTATTACAAGTGGAAGATATCAATTGTTTTAACATTGATAATATTTTTATAAGTCGCAAAAGAATCATGAATTTAAATTCAGAAATAAAGGTCTTGTAAAAGGGTAGTAGAAATATGATAAAATTAAGAACTCTGGCGCTTACAGTTTCGGTAATTGCGCTTGTGGGCTGTGCGAGCATTCCCATTTCAGATAAAAACCTTCCCAAACCTATTGATATGGCTCAAAGCTGGGCAAGCTTGATTAAGGCGGATAAAGCGTCTGCTGTGCAAGATGGCTGGCTCTATGATATGAATATGCCAGAGCTGAATGCTTTTATTGATGATGTGCTTCAAAATAGCCCTAATATTAAAGCTGTATCGCACCGCATGGTTGCATCGGGATATGATGCGCGCGCTGCGGGGGCTGGCTTTTTTCCGAGGCTTTCAGCAAATTATAAAGCGTCAAAATCAAAAGGCGGCGCAGCTGTTGGTCATTCTCTTGGGCTTGATGCTAGCTGGGAATTAGATGTTTGGGGTAAGCTTGCCTCTAGCTCTGGCGCAGCTGATGCGTCTTATGAAGAGGCGATGAATAAACTTCAAAATGCGAAATTTTCATTGGTTGCTCAGGCGGCACAAGCATGGTTTGATGCGATTGCAGCAGAACGACAACATGATCTTGCGCTGCGAACAGTAAGAAGTTATGAGGGGACTTACAGAATTGTTCATAACCGTTATAAACGAGGTTTGATTAAAGGTTTAGACCTTCGTAGGGCGATTAGTGCTTTAGAAGAAGCAAAATCAACGCTTTCTTTACGCAAAGCAGAGCTTGGAAGGCTTAAACGGCAGCTTGAAACTCTGTCGGGTCATTATCCTGCGGCGGCGATTAAAATTGCAGGAAAGCTGCCCGATGAAATGAGCGCCGTTCCAGTAGGACTTCCTTCTGATATTTTAGAAAGGCGGCCTGACATTCGGGCTGCTAAAGCGCGCCTTTACGCTGTTGGCTACCGCTCTGATAGTGCTTATAAAGGATTGCTGCCCAGTTTTTCGATTACAGCAAGAGGCAGTAATTCTACAGAATTTTTTGGTGATTTACTGAAATTTGATAATGTGTTTTGGAATTTGATTGGCAATATTACTCAGCCTATTTTTCAAGGTGGACGCTTGCTTAATTCAGCAAAAGCGAGCGAGGCTCGTTTTGAAGCAGAAAAGCAGGAATTTGCCAAAACATTACTTAGGGCTTTTAAAGAAGTAGAAGATGCGCTTCAAAATGATCAATCTTATATGAAGCGGGTTGGTCATACAGCGAAAGCGGCTGAAAATGCAATGATTGCAGAAAAAGTGGCTCTTGATCAATATAGCCGTGGACTTGTGCCAATTTCAACGGTACTTCAGACCCACCGTCAGAGCCTTGGGCAACAAGGATCATTGATTAGGATTAAAAATCAGCGCATTAATAACAGAATTAGATTACATCTTGCGCTAGGCGGTAATTTTAAGAAAAACCAAAATAAAGAAATTCAGGTGCAGGAGACAGGGCTATGATTATGCAAAACACAGTGATGCGACCAGAGAAAAGCAAGCTTTATAAAGTAATCCGAATTATTGTTCAGATTTTTATCGCTCTTGCTTTAGTTGGTCTTGGCGTTGGTGCTATTATGGGCGCGAAACCAAAACCAGAAATTAAAGAAGCGGCTACAGAAGCCCGTAATATTCGCTTTGTTAAAACAGCGGCGACAACGCTTAATCTTTCTATTAATACGCAGGGCAGCGTGATGTCAAAGCAGCATATTAATCTTGTGCCGCAGGTTTCAGGTCAAGTGGTCTATGTCTCGTCCAAATTTGTGGCAGGCGGACAGTTTAAAAAAGGAGATGTTATTCTTCGCATCGATCCCCGTGATTATAAAGTGGCGGTTATTTCCGCCCAGTCACGTGTTGTCAGCGCAGAGCAGTCTCTTACCCGTGAAAAAGCAGAATCTCAGCTTGCAAAAGCAGAATGGGACGCTCTTGGTGAAGGAGAGCCGAGTGATCTTACCCTTAGAATTCCTCAGTTAAAACAAGCCGATGCAGCTTTGAAAGCTGCGATGGCAGATCTTAGCCGCGCAAAGCTTAATTTAGAACGTGCAACCATTCGTGCGCCTTTTGATGGGCTTCTTGGGGAAAAAATGGTTGATCTTGGGCAGTTTTTAAGCCCAGGAATGAAGCTTGGATCATTTTATTCAACAAGCATTTTAGAGGTGCGTCTTCCTCTTGCAAACCGTGATTTAAGTCAGCTTGATCTTGCGGCTCTGCAAAAGGGTAAAAAACTTGGCGTAACCTTAACGGGAAGCTTTGCGAATGAGACAAGAGTTTGGACAGCAAAAGTAACTCGTTCAGAAGGGCTTATTGATCAAAAAAGCCGCATTCTTTATGTGGTAGCTGAAATTAGCGGTAAAGACCTTTTATCTGATGATGGGGTAATGCTTAATATCGGTCAGTTTGTAAAAGCGACGATTGAGGGCAAGAGCTATGAAAATGTTCTTAAAATACCGCGCGGCGCATTGCGTCAAGGTGACCGTGTTCTTGTGGTGGATAAAGACAATAGACTTCAAACTAAAATGGTTAAAATTTTAGAAGTTAATGAAGAATATTTCGTGATCTCTGCCCGTGATAAAAATAGTGTAAAAGCGGGTGATATTATCAATTTATCACAGCTTGGAATCGGTGTAGATGGGCTTCTTGTTGCGACTGAACCTACCGAGGTTAAGCTACCGTCAGAGACTTCTTCTGATAAGGGGGCTAAAGATGAATAAAATTATTGGCTGGTTTGTTAAAAACCATGTAGCGACCAATTTAATTATGCTTTTCATTATTGTAAGCGGTATTATTGGTTATAATGTCATTGGTAAGATTGCTTTTCCTGCGGTTGGTTCTGACCGTATTAACATTGGTGTATCTTATCTTGGTGCGGGGCCAAGAGAGGTTGAAAACCGTATTTTAATTCCGATTGAAGAAGCCATCTTCGGCACGGAAGGTATTAAAAGAATTAGAGGGCGTGCTAATGAAGGCTATGGTAGGGTTACGGTTGAGGTTTTAGAAGGTCATGATGTTGAAGATGTTTTAACCAGAATTAAATCTCGGGTTGATACGATTAATACATTCCCAAGACTTTCAGAACGCCCACAGGTAAGCCGTGTCTTCTTTTCTTCTCAAATCATGAATATGTCACTTTATGGGGATTTAAGCGAAAAAGATCTTAAGACTTTAGGACGGCAAGTACGAGATAGGTTAGCGGCCGTTCCAGGCGCTGAAATGACAAGGCTTGATGGGGTCAAAAACTATGAAATTTCTATTGAAATGTCCGAAGATGCTCTTCAAAAATTTGGCTTAACATATGATCAAGTGGCAAGAGCGATCTCTAGTTATTCTGGTAATATGCCGGCGGGCAGCATTGATAGTAAAGCAGGCAAAACAACGCTTGTTATTCGGGATCAAGCCTATGTAAAAGAAGATTTTGAAAAAATCCCTGTTCTTAAACGTCCAGACGGAACATCTGTTCTTGTTAAAGATGTGGCAAGCGTTGTGGATGGCTTTACCGATGCACGTTTTCGCCTTCGTCATAATGGCAAGCGCACTGTTCTTATTTTTGTTTCCAGTAATGTAACGCCTGATGTGGTTAAATTAAGTGCGGCTATCAATAAAGTTATTGAGGAAGAAATTAGACCAAGCCTGCCAAAAGGCGTTTATTTAGAAACTTGGTTTGACACGGCAGAAATATTTGAAAGCCGTCTTGATATGCTTCTTAATAACGGTCTGACAGGCTTGATCTTGGTTTTTGTTGGGCTTCTGCTTTTCTTATCGCCTTCGCTTGCCGCTTGGGTAACGGTTGGAATTGCAGTTTCTTTCCTTGGCTGCTTTATGATCTTGCCGCAAACTACTATTCCGCTTAGCATGATTAGCCTCTTTTCCTTTATTTTAATACTCGGAATTGTTGTAGATGATGCGATCATTATTGGCGAATCTATCCATAGGGAAAATCAGCGCGGTCATATAGGGGAGCAGGGCGCGGTTATAGGGGCGGAAAAAGTTGCAAAACCTGTTATTGTTTCGGCTTTGACCACGATGATTTTCTTTGCGCCAATGGCGTTCCTACCGGGGGCAATGGGGAAAATTGTCCTTGCTATTCCTATGGTTGTTGTGCTTTGCCTTAGTTTCTCTATATTAGAATCATTATTTATTCTACCCTCGCATTTACGTCATAATGATACAGGTCATAAAGGTATTTTTTCTAGGTTCTTTGGCTATATTATTCCTGATTTTTTAAAAGCAGGTTTCAAGAAATTTGTAAAACTTATCCAAGGTCATTCAAACCGTTTCTTGAAATATTTAATTTTTACTCTCTACCGTCCTTTTTTGGATAGGATTCTGCGTAATAAGCTTGTAACATTTCTTGTCATATCTGTTGTTTGTATTTGGATTGGGGCCTCTTCAATGCTTCTTAAAACAAGTTTCTTCCCAAATGTGACGATGAATTTTATTCAAGCATCAATGGAATTTCCAGCAGGGTCGCCCTATCATATTGTGGAAGAGGGAACAAGAGAGCTTGAAAAATCTTCAGAGCTTCTGATTGCTGAACTTAAAGAAGAATTTCCTGATTTTAAAGTTGTAGAAGGGCTGCTGACTTGGGCAAGCAACCGTGGATCAAGAGCGCAGGCATTTCTTATTTTTAACCCGAAAAAAATGGATGTCTTGGACGTTGAAAAATTTGGTGCAAGATGGCGTGAGCTAACCAAAAAACTTCCAGATATGAAAAGGGTTAGCTTTAGTTCAGCCAATGGCGGAGGAGGAGAAGAATCTCTGCAATTAATGCTAAGATCTAAAAATTCAGCTCAAATTGAAGAAATGGGTAAAGCCGTAAAATTAGCCTTTGCAAAATATAATGGTCTTTATAATATTTCAGATTCAGGTGATACGGCTAATATGGAAGCGGTTATTTCTTTAAAGGACGGCGCAGCGAATATGGGTCTTTCTTTATCAGACCTATCCAGTCAAATCAGGTACGCTTTTTATGGACGTGAAGTGCAAAGAGTTGCGCGCGGCGTGGATACTGTAAAAGTGATGGTTCGCATGCCAATTAAGCAGCGCCGCTCATTTGATACTTTAAGCAGCCTTCGCATTAGAACAGCTCAGGGCGCATCTATTCCTTTTGACACTGTTGCAGACGTAAAATATCAGCGTGCCTTTACCTCTATTGTTCGCACTGACCGTGAGCGGACATTAACAATTATGGCGAATGCCAAGGATAAAGACGTCGATATTAATAAAATTTTGACAGAGATTAAAAAAGAATATTTTAAAATCTGGCGTGAAAAATATCCTGATGTTAGGACATCACTAGAAGGCGATCAAAAAGAACAAGCGGATACTAATACAAGTATGATTATTGGTTTTATTGCGGCTGTCTTTGCGATTTATGCTCTTCTTGCGGTGGCTTTTAGTTCTTACTTTCAGCCTTTCTTGATTTTAACCGCAATCCCCTTTGCTTATTTTGGCGCAATCATTGGTCATCATATTACGGGTAAAGAGCTTAGCTTAATGTCTTTCATGGGTATTATCGCCGCCGCTGGTGTGGTGGTGAATGATAATCTTGTGCTTGTGGATTATATTAATAGGCTTCGGGTTCGTGGTTATGGTTTCTTAAAAGCCATCGAAGTTGCGGCAGAAGAACGGTTTCGACCTATTTTCCTAACCAGCTTTACGACCTTCGTTGGACTGCTGCCGATTATGTTTGAAACCTCTATTCAGGCTCAATTCTTAATTCCAACAGTGGTATCGCTCGCCTTTGGTGTTGCTTTTGCGACTATTGCGACATTAGTCATGGTTCCGGTGATGTATTATGCAATGTCAGCTGTAGGTGAATGGTATAGCTGTAAAAAAATGGGCTATGTGAAAATTGATAAAAATCATGTGCCAGAAGTTGGTGCGGTAATTTCTTCTGCTGATTAACCCAGTAGTATATAGGTAGGTTTTTAAAAAGGCTCTGGATTTTTTCAGAGCCTTTTTTCTTGTATTTATAGCCTAGAGGGCTTACATAGAAGGGGTGCGGATACTGCCCTGTTTTTGTGGCTATGTTAAACATCCCCGGGGCGATAATCTTCTATTAGGGAGCTGACCCTGTCCGGACTGTGGTCTGGTTATTTCGGTGCCCACCTGTAAACACGGGTTCTGGAGGATAAAACAAAGATCCACGGCAGCGATGGTTCCGTACGCTTTGATTTTTAATTTAAAGATTTTCAAAAATGATCCGACTGACTTCTAAAGAAACTCTGCGCCGCTCTATGATAGAAATTCGGGAAGAGCTAAGCCAGAATGCTGCGCCTAAAGTAGCGGATATTCTAGCAGCAAAAATACTTCTTCTTAGGGAGATGAGAAATGCAAAAATTATTTCAGCTTATTATACCATTGGCAGTGAAATGGACGTACTGCCTGCGTTAAAAGCGTTCCATGTTGCCCATCATGATATATGTTTGCCCATAGTGGTAAAAAAAGATAGCCCGCTACTGTTTAGAAAGTGGGATTTTAAGTCAGAGCTTGAGGAAGCAGCACACGGAATTAAACAGCCCCCCGCATCGGCAGAAGAATTAATGCCCGATATTATAATTGTGCCGCTCTTAGCCTTTGATGAAAGCTGCATGAGAATAGGATATGGCGGCGGGTTCTATGATCGCACGATTGCCGCTTACCGAGATAAAGGGCGAGAGTTTATAACGGTAGGGGCAGCGTTTGAAGGGCAAAAAATAGATCATGTTCCCTGTGAAGCGTTTGATCAGAAGCTTGATATTATTGTAACGGAAGAAAAAATTTACCGCTCATAAGTCAAATTTTAAGAAAGTAATCTATGAGAATTTTATATTTAGGGGACATTGTTGGAAAGTCTGGACGTGAGCTTGTGGTTCAGCAAGTTCCAAAGCTGCGTGCTGATTTAAAATTAGATTTCGTTGTTGTTAACGGCGAAAATGCTGCGGCAGGCTTTGGCATAACAGAGAAGATTTGCAATGAGCTTTATGCCGCTGGCATAGATGTGCTGACCACGGGTAATCATGTGTGGGATCAGAATGAAACTAAAAACCATATTAATAAAGAAGTGCGCCTTATTCGCCCGCTTAATTTCCCTATCGGCACTCCGGGAAAGGGCAGTGCTTTATTTGAAGATAGCAGAGGGCGTAAGATACTCGTTATCAATGTTATGGGACGCATTGGTATGGATCCTTTGGACTGTCCTTTTCAGGCGGTGGATAATGAAATTAAAAAATATGTTCTGGGCGGCGGCGTTGATTTTATTCTTGTGGATATTCATGCAGAGGCAACATCTGAAAAAATGGCAATGGGGCATTTTCTGGACGGCAGGGCCTCGCTTGTTGTTGGCACGCACACTCATATTCCAACGGCAGATGCACAAATTTTAGACGGCGGAACAGCCTATATGACAGATGCGGGCATGTGCGGCGATTATAATTCTGTTATCGGCATGGATAAAGAAGAGCCGTTAAGGCGCTTTGTCAAAAAAATGCGCGGCGGCAGGTTTAACCCTGCATTAGGGGCAGCGACGATTTGCGGCGTTTTTGTCGAGACGGATAACCAGACAGGACGAGCGGTAAATATTCAAGCGGTTCGCATTGGCGCAAGATTAAAAGAATCTTGCCCAGAAAAATAAAAATATGACTTTAAAACTTCATATTCCTATTCACAAAGAGGGCTTTATCTATTATGTATGATAGAGCATTTATTAATTAAAATTTAGGGTAAGGTTTTTTTGCAAAATGGCAGGTCATTCAAAGTTTAAAAACATCCAGTACCGAAAAGGTGCGCAGGATAAAAAACGTTCAGCTCAGTTCGCTAAATTCTCGAAAGAGATTACAGTAGCTGCAAAAATGGGCGGAACAGATATGGATTCAAACCCTAGGTTGCGCCTTGCGGTAACAAATGCCCGTTCGAACTCTATGCCGAAAGATAATATTGAACGGGCGATTAAAAAATCAGAAGTGTCGGACACCTCTTCTTGGGACGAAATCCGTTATGAAGGATATGCACCAGGCGGGACGGCTTTGATCGTTGAATGCCTGACGGATAATAGAAACCGCGCCGCATCTGATGTAAGGTCAACTTTTGCAAAATCGGGCGGTAATCTTGGTGAAACAGGGTCGGTATCTTTCCAGTTTAATCATGGGGGCGAATTTATTTTTGATGCCAGCGTTAAATCCGCAGATGATATGTTTGAGCTTGCTTTAGAAGCGGGGGCAGATGATGTGGTATCAGACGATGAAACTCATGAAATTTACTGTGAAGTGTCTGATTTTCATTCGGTTATGACGGCTTTGATAGCAGCTGTTGGCTCAGAGCCGAAATCAGCAAAACTTGTTTGGAAAGCAGAAAATCCAATCGAGGTTGATTTCGAAACTGCTGAAAAAATCATGAGAATGGTTGATAAATTAGAAGAGCTTGATGACGTTCAAAACATCTATGGTAATTATGAGTTTTCAGAAGAAATTATGGCTCAATTAGCAGAGCTTTAATTAAATAATAGGGAGCGCAGCTACAGGTGGCAGCAAAAAAACAGCGGCAACGTATCATTGGTTTTGACCCTGGGCTTCGTAAAACGGGCTGGGGGATCATTGATGTAGAAGGATCAAAATTAATCCATGTTGCCAATGGTGTTGTAACGTCGGACGCTAAATATTCCCTTGCCGAACGTCTGGTGCAGCTTCATGATGGGCTAACCCAAGTTCTCGTGGATTTTGAACCCCATGCTGCGGCGGTAGAAGAAACCTTTGTTAATAAAAACCCAAATTCTACTTTGAAACTTGGACAGGCGAGGGGCATTTCTCTTTTAACGGCGGCTCTTGCGGGCTTAAAGGTTGGGGAATATACGCCAAATCATATTAAAAAATCAGTAGTCGGTGCAGGGCATGCTGGAAAAGAGCAAGTCATGGCGATGCTTGGGATATTGCTGCCAAAAGCAAAAATTAACGGTGAAGATGCGGCGGACGCACTTGCGGCCGCTATATGTCATGCTCATAATGGAGGAGTGCATGGGACGCTTCATGAGGCTTTGCAAAAAACAAATAGCTATGAAAAGGGCGGACGAGGGGCATCGTCAAAAAAACATTCTCTTTCAAAAGGTGAGAAACATTCTCTTTCAAAAGATGAGAAACATTCTCTTTCAAAAGATGAGAAACATTCTCTTTCAAAAGATGAGAAACAAGCTGGCGCAGAAATAATATTCAAGGGAACAAGATAGATGATCGCAAAATTACGGGGAACTTTGGATAGTATAGGCAGCGATTGGTGCATTATTGATGTCGGCGGCGTTGGCTATCATGTTTTTTGTTCCTCCCGCACGCTTGGCAATTTAAGCGGCATCGGGGAAGCGGCGGTTTTAATGATTGATACTCATATAAGAGAAGACCATTTTCATCTTTTTGGGTTTGTAACAGAGCTTGAACGTGATTGGTTTCGCCTGCTGCAAACGGTGCAGGGGGTTGGGGCAAAGGTTGCTCTTGCCATATTATCAGCCTGCAGTACGGACGAATTATCAAACTCTATCGCAGCGCAGGATAAAACCACCGTGTCACGGGCAAATGGGGTTGGTCCAAAAGTTGCGATGCGCATTGTTAACGAGCTGAAAGACAAGGTGGCTAAATTTGCTTTTACGCCTTCTGCTACACAAGAAAAAAGCAGCGGCGCTGTGCCTGCGGGCGTATCTGGTAATGTGCAAGATGCGGTGTCTGCCCTTGTTAATCTTGGCTATAAACAGGTCGATGCTTTTATTGCGGTGAATGTTGCTTTTAAAAAGAGCGGAAATGATGATCTGCAAAATCTTATCACGCTGGGTCTGAAGGAGCTGTCTCAATGAGCGAAGAGCCATCAGACCGCTTAGTAAGTGCTACTGAAAATCTTATAGAAGATTATGATGGGTCTATTCGCCCCTCAAGCCTTGGTGAATTTATTGGGCAGCGTAAAAGCTGTGATAATTTAAAGATTTTTATTGAAGCGGCTAAAGCGAGAAATGCGGCGTTGGATCATGTGCTTTTTTTTGGTCCCCCTGGGCTTGGTAAAACCACATTAGCGCAAATTATGGCACGAGAGCTTGGGGTAAATTTTAGAGCAACCGCAGGGCCTGTGATTTCCAAATCAGGTGATCTTGCGGCACTTCTTACAAATCTTGAAGAAAATGATATTCTTTTCATTGATGAAATTCACCGCCTGAATCCTGCGGTAGAAGAGATATTATATCCTGCGATGGAAGATTTTCATCTTGACCTTATCATCGGTGAAGGACCTTCAGCGCGCTCGGTCAGAATTGATCTTCCGCCCTTTACATTGGTTGGGGCAACCACTCGGTCGGGGCTTTTAACAACGCCGCTAAGAGACAGATTTGGCATTCCGGTTCGGCTTGAATTTTATTCAGCCGAGGATTTGCAGTTAATCGTGAGCCGAGCGGCAAGGGTTTTGGGGCTTAATGTATCCGATGATGGCGCACTGGAAATTGCCAAACGGGCAAGAGGAACGCCGAGGGTTGCGGGTAGGCTTTTACGGCGGGTTAGCGATTTTGCTCTTGTTCTGGGGGATAGTATTATTGACAAAAATACAGCTGATAAAGCTCTTAACAGGCTAGAAGTTGACGACCAAGGGCTTGATAATATGGATCACCGCTATATGAGATGTATTGGCGAGAGCTATAATGGCGGGCCTGTTGGGATTGAAACTTTATCAGCGGCATTAAGCGAGCCACGAGATGCGATTGAAGATATTATTGAACCTTATCTTATCCAGTCAGGTCTAATTCAAAGAACGCCAAGAGGCAGAATGCTTAGCCCGAAAGCTTTTAAACATTTAGGGCTGCAAATGCCAAAAATTGTTGAAGAGGGGCAAATTAGCCTTTTAAAAGATCAATGAATTTAAAGAAAGAGCGAGCAATCATAAATGGTTAAAATTTTGCCACAATCTGGCGTTATTGAGGGTAACATACATTATTTACCCCTTAGGGTTTATTTTGAAGATACAGATGCAGGCGGCGTTGTGTATCATTCAAATTATATAGGCTATATGGAAAGAGGACGGACAGAATTTCTGCGGATGGCTGGTATAAACCAAAGTGATATGTTTAAAATGGAACATGCTGATGACCGATTGTTTATGGTTAAAAAATGTGAGGTTGAATTTTTCAAACCTGCGGTTATTGATGATGAGGTTGTTGTTCGCACTAAAATTATAAAGCTTGGAGGTGCAAGCGTTATTTTCAAACAGGATATTTTGAAGAATGACGAGATATTAGTAGAAGGGCTTGTTGTTATCGTGGCGGTAAATCAGCAGAGAAAAGCCTCTAGGATTACAGGTGAATTAAGAGAAATATTAGATAGATTTTTTATCGGTTCTTAAAATAAAATAATAATATAGGTTTAGAAAAATGGCTATAAATTTAGGCGAAGTGATTGCAGGGTTTAGGGACGCAGGTGAGGCGGTTAATAAAACAGCGGTAAATGCGATGGAGGCTTCTGCTCTAGGCGAAAATGGACCTGATTTTTCAATTGTCGGTATGTTTATGCAAGCGGACTTGGTTGTAAAGTCTGTGATTATACTTCTTCTTTTTGCATCAATTGTGTGCTGGGCGATTATTTATACTAAGGCTAAAAAACTTCGCCGTGTCACAAGCCAAGCAGATTATTTTGAAAGTGAATTTTGGTCAGGGAACTCTCTGGAAGCTCTTTTTGAAAGAACGGAAAAAAATCCTGACCATCCTATGGCTTTAATTTTTGTCGCAGCGATGCGTGAATGGCGCAGATCTCTTAGCAGGGGGACAATTAAAAACACTCTTGGCGTTAAAGATAGAGTGTACCGTGTGATGCGGGTGACGGTAATGCGTGAAATGGATGAGCTTGAAAAATATTTAAGCTTTCTGGCAACGGTCGGCTCTACCGCTCCCTTCATTGGGCTTTTCGGCACGGTTTGGGGGATAATGGGAGCGTTCCAAGATATTGCTTTGATGCAAGATTCCTCGCTCGCCGTTGTAGCGCCAGGGATAGCAGAGGCTTTGTTTGCAACCGCAATGGGGCTGGTCGCAGCGATTCCTGCGGTGGTCGCTTATAATAAAATAACCAATGATATGGGACGTTTTGGTAATAGAATTGATAGTTTTTCCGATGAATTTGGCACGATTATTTCTCGCCAGCTTGATGAGGATCATTCATAATGCAAATCGGCGGCAGCACAAATAAATCAAATTTCAGAGGACGGCATAAGCAAATGAGCGAGATTAATGTTACGCCATTTGTCGATGTGATGCTTGTCCTGCTTGTTGTTTTTATGGTCACTGCGCCCTTGCTGACCACGGGCGTGAAAGTTAATTTACCAAAAGCGAAAGCGAAATCTTTGTCCGATAATAGCAAGGCTATTACGGTGACGATTACGAACAAAGGTCTTGTTTCGATAAGCTCTGATGAAATAATGAGCCTGAAAGAGCTTGTCACAAAACTTAAGTTTTTCCCGGATAAACGTAAAAAAGAAGTGATTTATATCAGAGGAGATAAAGATGTTGATTATGGGCGGGTTATGAAAGTTATATCGGGCATAAACGGCGCAGGTTTTTCAAAAGTGGCTCTTGTAACAGATCGGGACGGCTAGCGTGCGTATCGGGATCATTATATCGCTTATTATGCACGGCGTTTTAATTGTGGGGCTTTATTTTGGCATGCCCTATTTTAAAAAAGACCAGCCAAGTAAGCTTAGAATTATTCCAGTGGAAATGGTTGAAATTTCAGATAAAACAATAACTAAAAAACAGCCTAGAAAAGTAACAACGATTAAAAAGAAAAAAAAGATTCAGGATAAGAAAAAACAAAATTCTAAGCCCGTAAAAGATGCTGTACCTAAAGTAACGCCAAGATTAAAACCAAAACCACCCAAAAAAATAACCGCAAATATAATTCCAAAAACAAAGCCTAAAGCGGTGAAGAAAAAAAAGAATTTTAACCTAAAGCGTATCGCTGCTTTACTCGATAAAAGAAAGCCTAAGGAAACATTCGCAGATAAGCTTCAGAAGAGAGGCATAAATAAAAACAAACCAGAAAACTCTATAGATGTCAAAAAAGAGCAAGCATCTTTAATTGATGCTATAAGAATACATCTTCGGGATAATAGATGTTGGTCGATGCTTACGGGCGCAAAAGATGCTCAAAATATGGTTATATTTGTTAAGGTGAGGCTTCGTCTTTCAGGAGAGTTAAGCGGCGTTCCAACTATAAAAAATAAAAGAGGTGGGCAATATTTGCAAGCAGAAGAAGCAGCGGTCAGAGCCGTTCGTAAATGTGCGCCCTATGATTTTTTACCAAAAGATAAATATAATTTATGGCAGAATGTCATTTTAAAATTTAATCCAGCAGAAGCATTAGGAAATTAAATATTATGGGAGATCATCTAAGTGAAGTTTAATAAAATAATTAAAATTATGGCAGTTTTATTGTTGCCTTATACGTCTTTGAACCTCGTTTTAGCACAAGATGTTTTACAGGTTGATGTCAATGATGCTTATGCTGCGCCTATTCCTATTGCGATTACGGCGCTTCAGGGCAATAGTAGCTTTCTTTTGTCTGGGGAATCTATGGCGGATTATGGCAGGAAAATCTCGCAGGTTGTAAGCGCAGACCTTGTGCGTTCGGGGCTGTTTAAGTCAATCGATCAGCGAGCATTCCTTTCCAAAGATATTAATATATTACGTCCAAATTTTAAAGACTGGCGTGCGGTTGGGGCGCAGGATCTGGTTACGGGATCGATTATTTTACAAGAAAATGGACGTATGAAAGTTGAATTTCGTCTTTGGGATGTTTTTGGTGGAACTCGGATTAAAGGTCTTCGCTATCAAGCACTCCCGAAAGATTGGCGGCGTGTTGCCCATAGAATTGCGGACGCTGTTTATAGGCGGCTGACGGGTGAAAAAGGCTATTTTGATACAAGGATTGTCTATATTGCTGAAACAGGGTCCTATACAAAACGCATTAAACGTCTGGCGATTATGGATCAAGATGGGAAAAATCATAAATATTTAACTTCTGGTAAGAATATGGCTTTAACGCCTCGTTTTTCGCCGACTATCCAAGAAATTACCTATCTGTCTTATGTGAATGATATGCCAAGGGTTTATCTTTATAATCTTGATAGTGGTAAGCAAGAAATTCTGGGTGATTTTGATGGAATGACTTTTGCGCCTCGTTTTTCTGCTGATGGCAATACAGTTATTATGTCCATGGCAAAAAAAGGTAATTCAGATATTTATGCTATGGAGCTGAAAACACGCAGAGTAAAAAGACTGACGAAAAATTCTGCTATTGATACATCACCAAGCTATTCCCCTGATGGAAAGAAGATTGTTTTTAACTCTGACCGAGGGGGCAGCCAGCAATTATATGTCATGGACGAGAATGGCCGTGGAATTCACCGTATTTCATTTGGCAAAGGACGCTATGCAACGCCTGTATGGTCGCCTCGGGGTGATCTTATTGCCTTTACCCGTCAATATGGCGGTGAATTTTATATCGGCGTTATGCGCACGGACGGTTCAGGTGAGCGGCTTTTAACAAAGAGTTTTTTAGATGAAGGTCCAACATGGTCCCCTAACGGCAGGGTTTTAATGTTCTTTAGAAAGAAGCCCTATGATAAAAAGGGTAAAGGCGGAGAGACGCAGCTGTGGTCGGTTGATCTAACAGGATATAATGAAAGACAAATTCATACGCCCCGTGATGCGTCAGACCCCGCATGGTCACCGCTGCTGCGCTAATTTTAAAATGATAATTGAATAAAATATTCATTCATTGTAGAAGTAGTGAAGTCTTAATGCTTTTAAGCTAATAAAGGCGGTAAAGGCTATTGATTACATAGTAAAATATGTTTATAGTTCTTTAAATAATGAAAAATAGGATTTAGGTGCTCGGTTTTATATTTTTAATTAAGCTGTTAATTTTTTTAGGATTAATGATTAGAATATTGTAATGGGCAGAAATAAAAAATTGATTATGGAAGGATCAATGATGTTAAAACTAAATAATGGCATTAAATATACGTTACTTACTGGCGCAGTGCTTGCTTTAACTGCTTGCGCAAATACGAATAAAACGGCTATTGAAAAAACGCCTGATCCAGTGGTCGTGCCAGATCAAGATACAAATCCTGTTGAAACGGGGGTTGTTGATGAATTGCCAATCGCAGATTATGCAATGGGATCACAAGAGCATCTTGATGATATTGCGAATGCATCGCTGGTTTATTTTGGCTATGACCGCTATGATCTGACAGAAAATGCACGTTCATCTTTGCAATTACAAGCTAAATTTTTAAATGAATATTCAAATGTAAATTTTGTCATTGAAGGTCATTGTGATGAAAGAGGAACGCGGGAATATAACCTTGCGCTTGGCGAGCGCCGTGCAAATGCGGCTCGTAATTATTTAGTGGCTCTTGGTGTGGATAGTTCACGCCTATCTGTGGTAAGCTATGGTAAAGAACGCCCATTATCAATGTCTAATCATGATCAAAATCGTCGTGGGTATTCACGGGTGAAATAATAACCTAAGACTGGGTTATTAAAATCATCAGATTTTATAATGATTTTATATTTTGAGAAAACACCTGTAATATTGTTACTGGTGTTTTTTTACTTTAGGGCTTAATTTTGCCCGTATTAGCTCTTATGATTTAGGGGTGCATTATATGTTTAACCTTTCTGGAAAGAATATGTTTTTTAAATTTATTGTTATGACTATTTTAGGGGCTTCTCTTTTCTTATTTTCAGTGCCTGCTGCGGCATCTGATAAGTTTGAAAAACGCCTCAATATTATTGAAAAACAGCTCAGAGCTGTGCAAAGAAAAGTCTTTAAAAAAAGTGATATGTTTAAAAGGGGGCAGCCTGCGGACGCAGGAAAAATTCTGGCGCAAGGGACAGGCTTTGCAGATTTAGAAGCCCGTCTTGCTCAGATTGAAACGGAACTGCGTATTTTAACGGGGAAGATAGAAGAATCTGATTACCGTACGCGCCAGCTTAATAAAAAATTAGAGGCTTTTATTAAAGATAGTAATTTTAGATTTTCCGATTTAGAAAAAAATAATAAAACTGTGAAGAAAAATACAGAAAAACTTCCTGCTAAAATATTATCAAATTCTGTGAAAAAAACGACGAAAGCTACATCTGAAGTATCTGTCAGCTTTCCTAAGGGAACGGTTATAGATCATTATAATTATGCTTATGGTCTAATTCGTAAAAAAGAATATAAAAAAGCAGAAATGGCTTTTACAGAATTTTTGGCAAAATATCCTAAAGATAAGCTTGCAGGAAATGCACAATTTTGGCTAGGGCAAACTTATTATGTTCGTAAAATCTATGATGAAGCGAGTAGAGCTTTTATTAAGGGATATGAAAAATACCCAAAAAGCGCAAAAGTTCCAAGTTTTTTACTAAAAATTGGCATGTCTCTTGGCGCAACAGGTGATAAAACTTATGCTTGTGGTGCTTTAAATGAGCTTCAAAGCTCTTACCCTAATTCCCCTGAAAATAAGAAACTGCGCCCGTCTGTCGCAAAAAAAATAGGCTGTAAATAGCAAAGTTTTAGATGATATGGCAGAAATTGACCTTATTTACGAAATTATTTCAAAGAAAATTAATCTAGGGGGAAATCCTGCTCGGTCTCTTGCCGTGGGCGTTTCCGGTGGTTCTGACAGCCTTGCACTTTGTTTCATTCTTCATGAATATGCGGCGCAGAATGATTTAAAGCTTTACGTTCTTAGCGTGAATCACGGTCTTCGCTCTGAAGCAAAAGATGAGCTTAAACAATTAGGAGACTGGCTTGCCGTTCATGGTATTGAGCATCATATTTTAAATTGGGAAGGAAAAAGGCCGAAAAAAAATATTCAGCAGCAAGCCCGCTTTGCAAGATATAAGTTAATGGGGCGTTTTTGCGCAGAACATGAAATAGATTTTTTATTTTTAGCGCATCATCAGGGTGATCAAGCAGAAAATTTTATGATTAGGTTATGCAGAGGGAGCGGCGTTGACGGTCTATCTGCGATGCAAGAAAAATCTTCTTTCCCCGTGATTTTAGAAGATGTGCCGCCGCAATATTTACCAAAAATAATTCGTCCTTTATTAGGGGTCGGCAAAAAATTTACTGAAGATTTCTTATCTAAAAGAGGACAAGAATGGATTGATGATCCAAGTAATAAAAACCAAGCTTTTAAACGGGTAGAGGTTCGCCGTTTTTTAAAAGAAAAACCTCTTGAGGGATTAGATATTCTTAAATTATCGGCTACAGCTCAGCGCATGGCAGGGGTAAAAGATTTACTGGATAGTTTAGCCGATGATCTGGAAAGGCAGGCGGTGATGATCTATCCAGAAGGCTATGCAGAGCTTGAGCTTTCTTATTATCGGACAGCAAATCTTGAAATTGCAAGAAGAGTGCTTGCGCGTCTTTTAAAAAAAATTTCAGGCAATATTTTTGCGCCCCGCCAAGAAAAAATGGATCATTTAGATAAGGCGATAAGAGCCGGCAGTTTAAAGGGAAGAACAGTCGGTGAATGTTTTGTCACTCAGAAAAATAATAAAATTATATTTTTTAAAGAAATTGCTGCTATCCAAAAAGAGGATGCCGCTTTAGACCAGAAATATATTCTATGGGATGGACGGTTTTGGATAAAATTAAATAAAAATCAAGAAGGGATCATCAGGCAGGTTTCAGAAAAAGACTGGCAAGATATTTCTGCTGAAAGGCGAGATGAATTTAAACAAAAACTATCTAATGGTAAATATTGGTCTCATCTTAGATTAAACTTTCCTATTACTCTTCTTAAATCAGGTGAAATTATTTTACCTATTTTTAAAAGAGATGGTAAATTACAGCAAAATTGGCTTTTATTTTAAGGATATTGAGATTAAATTGAAAACATCTTAAAAAACTTTAAATAAAACCCTTTTTTTTATGGGTAAGCTCTTGCTTTATAGCTTTTAAAGCTTATCTATGTTTTAATTATTGAAAAGATATAGAAAATACGAAGGTTCATATGAAACGTAACTTTGCTTTTTGGGCGCTTATTGTTGTCGTCCTCCTCGTTGTTTATAACAAATCATCTTCAAAAAGTGGTGGCTCTGCTACGGCTGGTTTGGCTTATTCCGAATTTTTAACGCAGGTCGATGTGGGAAAAGTAAAAGAAGTCGTTATTCGAGGACGCTCTATTACAGGTGTTTTGGCGGGTGGACAAAAATTCACAACTTATTCCCCTGGATCACTCACTTTAGTTGATACGCTGCATGAGAAAAATGTAAAAATTGTTGCAGAATCGCAGGAGCAAGGGATATTCACCCAAGTGTTGGTTAGTCTTCTTCCCTTTGTTTTATTGATCGGCGTTTGGATATTTTTTATGCGCCAGATGAACGGCGGCGGCGGCGGCGCAGGAAAAGCAATGGGCTTTGGTAAATCTAAAGCAAAGCTTTTAACTGAAAAATCGGGACTTGTTACTTTTGATGATGTTGCAGGCATTGATGAAGCTAAAGAAGAGCTGGAAGAGATTGTTGAGTTCCTGCGTGAACCTGAGAAATTTGAACGTCTAGGCGGAACTATTCCTAAAGGTGCGCTTCTTGTGGGGCCTCCTGGCACAGGTAAAACGCTTCTTGCACGGGCAATTGCGGGTGAAGCAAATGTTCCGTTCTTTACCATTTCAGGATCTGACTTTGTTGAAATGTTTGTCGGCGTGGGCGCAAGCCGAGTGAGAGATATGTTTGAACAGGGTAAGCAAAATGCACCCTGCATTATCTTTATTGATGAAATCGACGCTGTTGGACGACATAGGGGTGCAGGGGTTGGCGGCGGAAATGATGAACGTGAACAAACCTTAAACCAATTATTGGTTGAAATGGATGGCTTTGAAGCTTCTGAAGGTGTGATCCTCCTTGCGGCAACGAATAGACCAGATGTGCTTGATCCAGCTCTGCTGCGTCCGGGGCGTTTTGACCGCCAAGTAGAGGTTGGAAACCCTGATATTATTGGGCGGGATAAAATTCTTAATGTTCATATTAATAAGAAAAAAGTCCCTGTCGCATCGGATGTGAAAACTAAAGTCTTAGCGCGCGGAACGCCAGGGTTTTCTGGCGCAGACCTTGCGAATCTTGTGAATGAAGCGGCTCTTCTTGCTGCTCGTAAAGGCAAGCGTGTTGTGTCGATGACAGAATTTGAAAATGCTAAAGACAAAGTCATGATGGGCGCAGAACGAAGATCTATGGTGATGACAGAACAAGAAAAGAAATTAACCGCCTATCATGAATCTGGTCACGCGCTTCTTGCGGTTAATATGCCAGCATCTGACCCTATTCATAAAGCAACGATCATTCCTAGAGGGCGTGCGCTTGGCATGGTCATGCAGCTTCCAGAAAAAGATGAATATTCGTCAAGCCGTGAGAAAATGCACAGCAGACTTGCTGTTCTTATGGCGGGAAGGCTTGCGGAAGAAATTATATTTGGCTATGATCAGGTAACCTCTGGGGCATCTTCTGATATTAAAGCGGCAACAAATTTAGCCCGTAATATGGTGAAAAAATGGGGAATGTCCGATGCTGTTGGTCCCCTAGATATGGGAACAGAGGTTGATGTTTATGGACGGCAAGAAAGCCTGTCGGAACGGATGCAAGACCTTGTGGATGATGAGATAAAAAGATTTGTCCAAGAAGCAGATGAAAAAGCCCGCACAGTTTTAAATGATAAAATGGATGATCTTCATAAAATTGCCAAAGCAATGCTTGAATATGAAACTCTAACGGGTGAGGATATTAATGACCTTATCGCTGGAAAAGAAATTAATAAAGTCAATTTAGACGATAAAGATGATTATATTCCGCCTGCAGGGGCAGTTCCTATTTCAGAAGAAGAGCCATCTTCTGAGGAGCAGAAAAAAGAAAAACCTTCAGAGTCAAAGAAGCCTTCAGAACCCGAAAAGCCTTCAGAATAATTGAGATAATTTTGGAAAATTTTGATAAAATATATTTACAGCCCTTAAATATCCTTAAGGGCTGTAATCATTTGGATGGCGTGTCATTTGAAAATTTGAAAATTTATTTACGTAATGAAGATAAAACTCTTGAAAAAACTATAGAAGTTCAAGGCTTTGATCAGTATGTGCAAGAGCTTCCAAACCATCTTAAAATGCAGGCTCAAAAGGCGTATAATAATTTAATTTCTCCCCGTCTTTCTATGCCCTTAAAATCAGATAGAAAAATTACATGGGATAGACCTTTAATTCAGGGCATTTTAAATGTAACGCCGGATAGTTTTTCTGATGGGGGTGATTTTATTGATGAGAAACTCGCTTTAGAACAAGCCTTGTCAATGATCCAAAAAGGCGCAGATATTATTGATATAGGCGGAGAATCTACAAGGCCCGGAGCAAAGCCTGTAATGCAGGAGCAAGAACTGTCACGGGTTATTCCACTTATAAAGTCTCTTAGAAATGCAGGAATAGTTACGCCGATTTCAATTGATAGCCGTAATGCGAAAGTAATGAGAAAAGCACTAGAGGCTGGCGCAGATATTATTAATGATGTCAGTGCCTTGAGCTATGATGAAGCTAGCCTAAATGTTGCTGTAGCGATGGGCATTCCTGTTATTTTAATGCATGCGAGTGCTAGCCCTTTAAAGATGCAAACTAATCCAAGCTACAATAATGTATTATTAGATATTTATGATTATTTAGAAAATAGAGTAAAAACCTGTTTGGCAGCAGGAGTGATGCAAGAAAATATTATGATTGATGTAGGGATTGGGTTTGGGAAAAAATTGCAGCATAATTTAAAATTATTATCAAATATGGCTCTTTTTCATTCGCTAGGCGTTCCTATTTTACTTGGCGCATCACGAAAAAGTTTTATTTCTGAAATAACACAAGAAAGTAACCCTAAAAAAAGAATAGCAGGGTCACTTTGTGCCGCTCAAATTGTTTTAGACCAAGGGGTTCAAGCTTTGAGAGTGCATGATGTAGGGCAGACTAAACAAATGATTGATGTTTGGAATGCTATATATAACTGTAAATAAAGATAGATATAGTTAATAAATTAATAACATATATATATTATACTACTATATTAGTATAGCAGTATAGTTTAATTAATAAGAAAAAGTGTGAAATGGCAAAAAATAACGGAAAAAACCGCAAATATTTTGGAACTGATGGTATTCGGGGCAGAGCAAATGAAGGCAATATGACCGCAGAGGTCGCTATGCGTGTTGGTATGGCTGCGGGCATTTATTTTCAGCGTGGAGATCACCGCCATAGAGTGGTGATTGGGAAAGATACTCGGCTTTCGGGATATATGTTAGAGCCTGCATTAACTTCTGGCTTTACGTCCATGGGTATGGATGTGATTATGGTGGGTCCAATGCCAACGCCTGCGGTGGCAATGCTTACCCGTTCGCTTCGGGCTGATCTTGGCGTGATGATATCGGCATCTCACAATGATTTTGATGATAATGGGCTTAAATTATTTGGTCCAGATGGGCATAAATTATCAGATGAGATTGAGCTTGAAATAGAAAGCCATATGGATAATGGCTGGGCAGGACAGCTTGTTGCTTCTGAAGATTTAGGGCGGGCTAGCAGGTTAGAGAATGCCGTGGGGCGTTATATTGAATTTGCGAAAAACTGTTTTCCGAAAGAATTACAATTAGAGGGCATGCGCATTGTTCTTGATTGCGCAAATGGAGCGGCTTACCGTACGGCCCCTAAAGTTTTATGGGAACTTGGCGCAGAAGTAATAGTGCTTGGCGTGGAGCCGAATGGGACAAATATTAATCATGATTGCGGCTCTACTAAGCCTGAAAAATTAATCGAAAGAGTAAGAGAGGTTAGAGCGGACATCGGAATTGCACTTGACGGCGACGCCGACAGGCTTTTGGTTGTTGATGAAAATGGTGACATTATTGATGGTGACCAACTTATGGCAACCATTGCGGAGCATTGGCATAAACAGGGGAAGTTAAAAGGAAATGCTCTGGTTGCAACGATTATGTCAAACCTTGGTCTTGAAAAACATATGGAATCTTTGGGGCTTAAGCTTATTCGCACGGGGGTTGGCGATCGTTATGTTGTGGAAGGTATGAGAAAAAATGGCTGTAATGTTGGCGGTGAGCAATCGGGTCATATTGTTCTTTCTGACTTTAATACAACGGGAGACGGCCTTGTTGCAGGGCTTCAGGTTTTAGCTGTTCTGCTTGAAACGGGGCAGAAGGCTTCGGTTGCTTGTAAAAAATTTAAAACCTATCCTCAGGTTTTAAAAAATGTTCGCATTGCGAAAGGCTTAACGCCGCTTGAAAATAAAAATGTTATTGAGGTTATAAAGAAATCTGAGCTACGTCTTGGGGATAAAGGGCGCATTGTTATTCGCAAATCAGGGACAGAGCCTTTGATCCGTGTGATGGCAGAAGCCCTTGATGCATCGCTTGTTAATTCTGTGGTTGATGATATAGTTGCAGCGGTTGAAAAGGCTGTTCATTAATTATTAAATAGAAGGGCTATTATGCCGAGCAGAATTTTAACGGTTGCAGGTTCTGATCCAAGCGGCGGCGCAGGTATTCAGGCGGATATTAAAACCATTATGGCTCTTGGCGGATATGCAATGAGCGCGGTGACGGCGGTGACAGTTCAAGATACTCTTAAAATTTATGATGTTATTCCTATAGATTCTGTGCAGGTTGCAGCGCAAATAAACTGCGTTTTAAATGATATTGGTGCAGATGTTATTAAAACAGGAATGCTGCATTCAACTGGGGTTGTTTCTGCTTTGTTTGATATTTTAAGGTCGTTAAAACCGCCTATTCCTTTAATTGTTGATCCTGTCATTCTTTCCACATCGGGGCATGCTCTGCTTTGTGAAGAAGGGGTGAATTTATTGATTGAAAAAATATTCCCTTTCATTACTCTTTTAACGCCGAACCTAGCGGAGGCGGCGGCTTTATCGGGCATGAAAGTTGTTGCAGATTTACAGCAGATGGAAGAGGCAGGAAAAATATTATTATCACAGGGGCTTGGGCAAAAAAATGGCGGCGGCGCAGTGCTGATTAAGGGCGGTCATCTTGTGGGGGAAGATGTGAGCGATATGTTGCTGTTTTATAAAAAGGATAGACTGCAGAAATATCTTTTTTCATCTCAAAAGCAAAATACAAGAAACACCCACGGTACAGGCTGTAGTTTAGCATCGGCAATAGCGGTGAAATACGCAGATTTAAGGCAAAGTGTTTTTGATCCTAATGCTCTTTTTAAAGCTGTTGAGTTTGCGCATCATTATGTTGCAAAGGCGATTGAGACAGCTCCTAATTTTGGCAAAGGCAAAGGCCCGCTTAATCATATTTTATAATAAATAAGGTTTTTCTTGTCCTTTGGATTAAGTAAAGTTTGATTATTCATTCTTTGCTCTCTAAAATAGAGACAGTTTAATAATAAGGAGTAGAAAAATGATTGCATATCTTACCGTTGGCTCGAATGATCTGCCGAAAGCGGCAAAATTTTATGATGAATTACTTGGCGGTATTGGCGGCGTTCAGGCCTATACGCAAGATGGTTTTGTGGGTTGGAATTTCGGTGAAAATACACCGATGTTTGCTATTATCAAACCTTTTGATGAAAATCCTGCAACTGTTGGTAATGGCGTTATGGTTTCCTTTTCAGGGAAAGATCCTGAAACAGTGGACAAGCTTCATAAAAAAGCTCTTGAGCTTGGCGGCACAGATGAAGGCGCACCGGGCGTGAGGGGCGGACAATTTTATGTAGGATATTTTCGTGATCTTGATGGCAATAAGATGAATTTCTTTTGCCCAGCAGTGCAAGAAAAGTAATTTATAGAATTATGGGGGGGTGTTTTTGCAGTGATATATTCTTCAAACCCCACAATGATGTTCTCCTGCGGTTCTAGCTCTTGCATTCGAGCTGTAAATTATGTAAGAGAGAGCCATATATTTTCTAATTTGAAAAGGGATCAAGACCCAAATGGCATCTTACCAATATAGCTACGTCATGCACGGCGTTAATAAAACTTATGACGGCGGAAAACAGGTACTAAAGGATATTACCTTATCTTTTTTACCCACTGCGAAAATTGCTATTATTGGGGTTAATGGCGCAGGTAAATCCACCTTAATGAAAATCATGGCAGGTCTTGATAAAGATTTTACCGGTGAAGCATGGGCAGCAGAAGGCATAAAAGTCGGCTACCTTGAACAAGAGCCAAAATTAGATGACAGTAAAAATGTTTTTGATAACGTCATGGAAGGGCTTGCGGAAACCAAGGCATTAATCACCCGTTTCGAAGAAATTAGCATGAAATTTGCCGAAGAAATGACGGATGATGAAATGAATGCTCTGATCGAAGAGCAGGGTGAGCTTCAAGAGCATATCGATGCCGCGGACGCATGGAATTTGGATAGCCGTATCGAGCTTGCAATGGACGCTCTGCGCTGTCCGCCAAAAGATTGGTCGGTGGATAAATTATCAGGCGGAGAGAAACGCCGTGTTGCCCTATGCCGCCTTCTTCTTTCTGCGCCGCAAATCTTACTGCTTGATGAGCCAACCAACCATTTGGACGCAGAATCGGTTTCATGGCTTGAAAGATATTTGCAAGATTATAACGGCACAGTGGTGCTTGTAACCCATGACCGTTATTTCCTTGATAATGTTGTAAATTGGGTTTTAGAGCTGGATAGAGGTCATGCAATTCCTTTTGAGGGTAATTATTCAGCATGGCTAGAACAGCGTGCAAAACGGGATATGGTCGAAGCTAAAATGGAAGAAAGCCGTAAAAAAACTCTTTCAAGAGAGCTTGATTGGATCAGAAAGTCTCCTAAAGCCCGCCAAGCGAAATCAAAAGCTCGGATTAATGCTTATGATGATTTACTTGCAGCCGCGCGTGAAGGGAAATCATCTGGAGCGCAAATCCAAATTCCCGTAGGCCCACGCCTTGGGAATGTGGTCATTCGGTCTGAAAATATCACAAAGGCTTATGACGATAAATTATTATTTGAAAATCTTGAATTTAACCTTCCTCCTGGGGGGATTGTGGGGATTATTGGACCAAACGGCGCAGGTAAAACAACGCTTTTCAGAATGATCATGGGGCTTGAAAAACCCGATTCAGGAGAGCTTATTGTCGGAGAGACCGTTAAGCTTGGTTATGTGGATCAGAGCCGTGATGCTCTTGATGCCGATAAAACCGTTTGGGAAGAAATCTCTGACGGGCTTGACATGTTCGATTTTAATGGTCGTGCTGTACCAACAAGAGCTTATGTGGGGAATTTTAATTTTAAAGGTAAAGATCAGCAGAAAAAACTAGGTCAATTATCGGGCGGGGAGCGAAACCGTGTTCATTTGGCTAAAATGCTGCGCACCCCTGCGAACGTACTTCTGCTCGATGAGCCGACCAATGATTTGGACGTTGAAACTTTATCAGCTCTCGAAGCCGCCCTTGAAGATTTTGCAGGCTGCGCTGTGGTAATCTCGCATGATAGATTTTTCCTTGATAGAATTGCGACGCATATCTTAGCCTATGAAGGTAATTCAGAAGTTATCTGGTTTGAGGGCAATTACGAAGGCTATGAAGCAGACAAACGCCGCCGCCTTGGTGCTGCGGCTGATCGCCCATCAAGTATTCAATATAAAAAGCTTACAAGATAGTTAATAATATTTATGACATGCGCCCTTAATAATATTATTTAGGGGTGGCTGTTTTATCTTTTGTATTATGATTAAAGATAAAAATTCTGGCTGTCTGACCTAAGAGAAGTAAGTAAATACTAATGGCTGTTGTGGCGTTCCAATATTCATGTTCTGGCCAGCCTTTAAGGAGGCTAAAGCCCATAACAATTCCGACAAAACCGCAATAAACAACACTTTCAATATGTTTTTTCTTGAAAGAATAGCGTCCTTCTATCACCACATATAAGCCTGTTGAAACCATATAAAGCCCCATAATTGTAGTGATGCTCAAGTTCCAATTTAAAGGATCATTTAGAATAATAAACCCTGCAATGAAAGTAATAAGGGTCACGCCCAAACGCCATGAAAAACCGGGGTTTATGCCATATTTTAAAAGAATTAAAACTTGAACAAAACCTGTAATAAGAAGCAGCGTTCCCAAAAATGCTATTTCATCAACATTGCCAAATAAAGGCATAAGCAGCCCCATAAGCCCTAGAACAGTATAGGCAGGCCATTGCATAAGCAGCATTGTCTTGCTTGCTTCTATAGCATTTTTACGTTTTTGAGTTTTTTCTTTTTCATTAAGCGCAGTTACGGTGTCGGTCATTATTTATTACCCTATATATTATGCTCTACTTTTAATAGTGTGATCTATTCTATAAAGGATGTCAATTATGTTAAAGGGCTTTTATTCCATATCTTCGTCAAGATCTTCGTCAAATAGCTCATCTTCATCATCAAGGTTAAGAACGCCGTTCGAGACTCTATATTGGCGCATCTGCCTGTAAGCACTTCTAATTGTTGTATAAAAATCAGGAGATGACCTGCTTAAATCATCAAGAGTTTCAAGGTTTCTTTCACGGTAAATTAATCCGCGCATTGCAAGTCTTCCGTATCTTACATAGGTTAAGCCATGATTGGTAAGCGTCATGCTTACAGGGTCATAGAAAAAATCAACTAGAAACCCTGAAAAATCTCTTGCACTTGAAGGGCCTAAAAAAGGAAGCACGAGATAGAATCCTTCTCCTATTCCCCAAACGGCAAAAGTCTCTCCAAAATCTTCTTTATGTTCTTCTATTCCCCAATATGAGGCTGTATCTAAAAATCCAAAAAGTCCAAATGTGCTATTAATTAAAAAACGTGAAAGGCTCGTGCCAGCACGCTCTGGCTGTGCTTGTAGAACGTCGTTAATAAATGTAATAGGTTCTTTCCAATTGTCGACAAAATTTGAAATGCCGTCCCGCACGACGGGCGGGCCTAACGTGCGGTATAACCTTGCTGCGGGCGCAAGAGCTATCTTATCAAAACCAGTGTTAAAGGCAAAGACGGCTCGGTTAAAAGGCTCTAATGGATCATTTGCGTCATCATAAGCCTCTCTTGCAATAGGATCTGTTATTGGAGGACGTTTTGCGCAGCTTGTTATGAGGAGCAAGACAGCGATAGAAAAGAGCAAGATAGAACTTTTCTTTATTATGACGGACATTGGCTTTAATCTCTGTACTAAAGGTTACATTTTACTAAAAGTATTTTAGGCAGGTTTTATGTAATAATCAATCACAATAGGCTCTTTATTATACTCTTAGTTTAACTATAAAATAGATTATACTATATGAATAGAAACTTAATAAAAAATTGATTTTTATTCTTTATATTTAAATAATCTTTACAAATATAAATATATCTTTATATATTTCTTTATAAAATATCCATATGAGTTGAAATATTATGACTGAAATGAAACTCCATGACCTGCTTTGTGCTTTAAAGGGAGCAGGTGAAGAAACAAGGCTGCGAATCTTAGCTCTTTTTAGATCAGGGGATCTTACGGTAACAGAGCTTGTATCTGTACTTCGCCAAAGCCAGCCGCGCGTATCACGTCATTTAAAGCTTTTATGTGAAGCAGGGCTTTTAGAGCGGGGACGTGAAGGAACGTGGATTTTCTACCGTCTTGCGGCAAAGGGCGGAGCTGGGGATATCGCACGTATGATTATAGATTTTATTCCGCTAGATGATCAAATTTTACAAAATGACCAATTGCGCCTACGGGAAATTAAAAAAGACCGCATGACAAAAGCTGAAAGTTACTTTGGCAGGAATGCTCATCACTGGGATAAAATAAGATCACTATATATTGCAGAAGAAGAAGTTGAAAAAAACATTTTAAAAATCACTTCGGATATGAAAATAGGTGATTTTTTAGATGTTGGAACAGGCACAGGGCGGATGCTTGATGTTTTTTCTCCCTTTATTAGAGAGGGGATTGGTGTTGATTTAAACCGTGAAATGTTAAGCGTTGCACGGGTAAATCTGGAAAAATCAAAATATAAAAACTGCCAAGTACGCCATGGGGATATGTATGATCTTGCGCTGCCTGATTGTTCGGTTGATTTGGTGCTTTTTCACCAAGTTTTACATTTTGCAGATGACCCTTTAACTGCGATTAAGGAAACAGCACGCCTTCTTAGAGCGGGCGGGAGGGTGGTTATTGTTGATTTTGCCCCTCATAATCTTGAATTTTTGCGTAATGAACATGCCCATAGGCGTTTAGGGTTCGGGGATAAAGAAATCAAACATTGGCTTGATAGCGCAGGACTGATGAGCAAGCCCGTCATAAAATTGGCGGGCGCAGAGTTAGAAGTTGTCATTTGGACAGCAGGTAAAAAATAATAATAATTTATAAATTTTTTACATCTATATTTTAGATTACACAGCACATATTAGTTTAGAATTATGCTCTAGGCTGAATAATAGAGAAAAAGTGATCATGAGTGATATTCCACAGAGCGAACGTCTAAAGCCAAGCCTATATGCCAGCCAAGCATTTGCCAGCAAAATTAATGATATTAAAGTGTCATTTGAATTTTTTCCGCCCAAAACGGATAAAATGGAAGAAAAACTATGGTATGCTATTGAGAAATTAGAAGCGTTAAATCCTGAAATGGTTTCTGTAACATATGGGGCAGGGGGCAGCACAAGAGAGCGCACCCACGCCACGGTTCAGCGTATTTTAAAAGAAACCACAATGACTCCAGCGGCGCATTTAACATGCGTCGGAGCATCTAAAGCTGAAATTGATGGGATTGCAGCGGATTATTATGAAAGCGGCGTGCGTCATATTGTTGCTCTTCGGGGGGACATGCCGACCATTGGCAAGGCATATGCACCCCACCCAGACGGATATGAAAATGCAGCGGATTTGGTGGGCGGACTTAAAGCGATTGGGGACTTTGATATTTCTGTGGCGGCCTATCCAGAGGCGCATCCAGACAGCCCCAGCCTGCAAGCGGATATAGGTAATCTTAAAAGAAAAATAGATGCAGGAGCAAACCGCGCCATTACCCAATATTTCTTTGATGTGGAGGTTTACTTTCGTTTCATGGATAGGGTTTTAGATGCGGGGATTACTGTTCCGATTGTCCCCGGAATTATGCCTGTAACAAACTTTAGACAAGCAAAGATATTTTCCGAACGCTGCGGTATGACAGTCCCAAGCTGGATGTCGCAAATGTTTGATGGTCTTGATGATGAACCTGAAATACGAAAGCAAGTTGCCGCTTCTATTGCATCGGAGCAATGTTTAAGGCTGTATCAGGCGGGAGTGAAAGAATTCCATTTTTACACTTTAAACCGCTCGAACCTTACGAAAACCATTTGTCATATGCTGGGCGTGCGTCCTGAAAAATCTGAAAGAGCATCATCATCATGAATGATTTTAAGAAAAGAAATGATCTGTTAAAAAAATCTCTTAAAGAACGTATTTTGGTGATGGACGGGGCGATGGGGACAATGATTCAAAATCACCGTCTTTCAGAAGAAGAATTTAGAGGCGAAAAATTTAAAAATTGGACGCAGGATATTAAGGGCAATAATGATATTTTAAGCATCACCCAGCCCGATATTATCCGTGATATTCATAAAGAATATTTAGAAGCAGGAGCAGATATAATAGAGACGAACAGCTTTAATGCGACCTGTATTTCTCAGGCTGATTATGGTATGGAAGAAGTGATTTACGATTTAAATTTTGCCTGTGCGAGACTTGCCCGTGAAGCCTGTGATGAATATAGCCTTAAAACGCCTCTCAAGCCTCGGTTTGTCATGGGCGTTTTGGGACCAACCAGCAGGACGGCGAGCCTGTCCCCTGATGTGGATAATCCCGCTTTTCGTAATGTGTCGTTTGATGAGCTTGTTCAAACCTATAAGCCTGCGGTCAGGGCTCTTACCCAAGGCGGCGCAGATATTATTTTGATTGAAACAATCTTTGATACGCTGAATGCTAAGGCAGCGATTTTTGCGGTAAAGGCTGTTTTTGATGACATAGGCTATGAGCTGCCAATTTCAATATCAGGTACGATTACCGATGCGTCGGGGCGGACGTTATCGGGGCAAACGCCTGAAGCTTTTTGGTATAGTATGTCTCATGCAGAGCCTTTATCTCTTGGCTTTAACTGCGCTCTTGGGGCAAAAGATTTACGCCAGCATATAGCGGCTATTTCGAAAATCGTGGATTGTCATATATCGGCTCACCCCAATGCTGGGCTGCCAAATGAAATGGGCGAATATGACGAGACACCACAAGAAATGGCAGCGCAGTTGGGGGAATGGGCAAGAGCAGGGCTGCTTAATATTACAGGGGGCTGCTGCGGCACTACGCCTGATCATATTAGAGCAATTGCGCAGGCTGTAAAGGGCGTTGCACCAAGAGAAATTCCTGATAAAGTACCAGAACTTCTTCTTTCAGGCTTAGAGCCTTTTAAAGCGGTGTAGAAAATGACTCAAAAAAAACAAGCAACATTTATTAATATTGGCGAGCGTACAAATGTTACGGGATCGGCAAAATTTAAAAAACTTATCTTAAATGGTAATTTTGACGAAGCCCTAGAGGTCGCACGCCAGCAAGTAGAGGCAGGGGCGCAAATCATTGATATTAACATGGATGAAGCCATGCTTGATTCAGAAGAGGCGATGGAGTATTTTGTTAATTTAATCGCATCAGAGCCTGATATCAGCCGCGTTCCTTTAATGATTGATAGCTCTAAATGGTCAGTGATTGAAAGAGGGCTTAAATGCATTCAGGGCAAGGCTGTCGTTAATTCTATTTCTATGAAAGAAGGCGTGCAGAATTTTAAAGAGCAGGCTTTGCTGATTAGGCGGTATGGGGCTGCGGCAGTTGTGATGGCGTTTGATGAAAAAGGGCAAGCGGACACTTTAGAGCGCAAAGTAGAAATCTGTACTAAATCATATGAAATTTTAGTCAATGAAGTAGGCTTTCCGCCTGAAGATATTATTTTTGACCCCAATATTTTTGCCGTTGCCACAGGGATAGAAGAGCATAATAATTATGCTGTAGATTTTATCGAAGCCACACGAATTATCCGCCGTACGCTGCCCCACTGCCATATTTCTGGGGGGGTGAGTAACGTGTCGTTTTCTTTCAGGGGCAATAATCCTGTACGGGAAGCCATGCATAGCGTTTTTCTGTATCATGCTATTGCCGCTGGCATGAATATGGGGATTGTTAATGCTGGAATGATGACGGTTTATGCGGATATTCCAAAAGAGCTTAGGGAGCGGGTAGAAGATGTTATTTTAAACCAGAGAGAAGATTCTACCGACCGCTTGCTTGAAATTGCGGATAAATATAAAGGCGTTAAGGGCGAGGTTAAAAAACAAGACCTTGAATGGCGGGCGGGATCTGTTGAAGAGCGGCTCTCTTACGCTTTGGTAAAAGGTATTACATCTGACATTATAACAGACACAGAAGAAGCCCGTCTTAAAGTAAAAGAGAGAGATGGTCGTCCGATTGAGGTGATCGAAGGCGCATTGATGGACGGTATGAACCGTGTGGGGGATTTATTCGGTTCTGGTCAAATGTTCTTGCCGCAGGTGGTCAAATCCGCACGGGTAATGAAACAAGCGGTGGCGCATCTTATTCCTTTTATCGAAGCTGAAAAATCAGGAAAGTCACAGTCAAAAGGCAAAATCCTGATGGCAACGGTTAAGGGCGATGTGCATGATATTGGCAAAAATATTGTGGGGGTTGTGCTGCAATGTAATAATTATGAGATTATTGATCTTGGGGTTATGGTTTCTTGCGAGACGATCCTGAGAGAGGCACAGAAACATGACGTGGATATTATCGGTCTTTCAGGTCTGATTACGCCTTCCTTAGAAGAAATGTGTTTTGTGGCGGCGGAAATGGAACGGCTGGGCATTAAAATTCCTTTACTCATTGGTGGGGCAACGACTTCTAAAATTCACACGGCGGTTAAAATATCGCCTCACTATTCAGGGGCTCTTGTCTATGTGCTTGATGCTTCCCGCGCGGTGGGGGTTGCAAGCAGCCTCATGTCGGATAGTTTAAGTACGCAATATGCTGCCAAGATCGCTCTGGAATATAAAATTCAGCGAGAGAAATATAAGAAAAGTAAAAAAGGCGAAAACCAAATTAAAATTACCGAGGCACGGAAAAATCACTATCCTGTTTCGTGGCAGGGCTTTGAGCCTGAAAAACCGTCCTTTCTTGGGACAAAGACTTTTGAAGATTATGACTTAGGGCAAATTGCCAGCCGAATTGATTGGACGCCATTTTTTCGCACATGGGAACTTGCTGGAAATTATCCAAAGATTTTAACCGATCCCATTGTGGGGGCTTCTGCACGTGATCTTTTCAAAGATGCAGAAAAAATGCTGCAAAAAATTATTGATGAAAAATGGCTGCGGGCAAATGCAGTTATTGGGTTTTGGGCTGCAAATTCGAACGGTGATGATGTGCAGCTTTATACAGATGATGCAAGAGAGAACCTGCTTGGCACAGCCCATTTCCTTCGCCAGCAAAACAGGCGGCGCAGAGGTAAATATAACCGCTGCCTTAGTGATTATATCGCCCCAAAAGAGACTGGCATAAAAGATTATTTTGGCGGATTTGCGGTAACAGCAGGGATTGGCATAGAAGAAAAGCAAGAGCTTTTTAAAAAAAACCATGATGATTATAATGATATTTTGCTGAAAGCCTTAGCGGACAGGCTAGCGGAAGCTTTTGCAGAACATATGCATGAAAGAGTTCGGACAGATTTTTGGGGTTATGAAAAGACTGAAGAGCTTTCAAATGAGGAGCTTATTAAAGAAAAATATAGAGGCATAAGACCTGCGCCAGGGTATCCTGCATGCCCAGATCATACAGAAAAATTAGATCTCTTCGAGTGGCTATCTGCCCCTGATCAAACAGAAATTACTTTGACGGATTCTATGGCAATGCTGCCAGCGGCTTCTGTGTCGGGTTATTATTTTGCTCATTCCGAGGCGGCTTATTTTGGGCTTGGTAAAATTTCAAAAGATCAAGTAGAAGATTACGCCCAGCGCAAAAATATTGATTTTAAAACAGCTCAAAGATGGCTTGCCTCTAATTTAGCATATGGTTAGAACTTTCTAGTATGAATAAACCCCTATTCATAGCTAAATGATCTTTTTGCAGCTATATTTTAAAAATGCAGTCCTATATAGCTCGTAATAATATATCAATGAATAGAGCTTGCCATTTGGCTATTTAATCGGTTAAATCTTCCCAAAGACCTTTAACTTTTTGAATAAAACCAGAAGATTCAGGGCTTACATCATCGCCGCATTCTGTTGCAAATGCCCGAAGCAGTTCTTTTTGTTTCTTAGACATATTAACGGGCGTTTCAACAATGGTACGAATAACCATATCACCAACTTTTGGGTTGTTAAGAATAGGCATGCCTTTGCCGCGCAGTTGATATTTTTTTCCTGTTTGCGTTCCTGCTTTAATTTTCACACGTGATTTTCCGCCGTCAATGGTCGGGATTTCTACTTCGCCGCCCAGTGACGCTGTGGTCATAGGGATCGGAACTTCACAGTAAATTGTTGAAGATTCTCTTTGGAAAATAGGGTGATATTCTACGGAAATAAAAATATAAAGATCGCCCTCTGGTGCGCCTCTTGATCCAGCCTCGCCTTCATTTTGAAGTCTAATTCTAGTGCCATCTTCTACGCCAGCGGGAATTTTAACTTTTAGGTTCTTTGTTTCTTGTTTTACCCCAGCTCCAGAACATCCATGGCAAGGCGTTTTTATCACTTGACCTGTGCCGCGGCAGGTCGGGCATGTTTGCTCCACCATGAAGAATCCTTGCTGGCGGCGAATATTCCCCCGCCCAGCGCAAGCACCACATGTTTCAGGAGACGTGCCTTTTTCCGCGCCTGAACCAGAACAATCTGTACAGGATACAGAGCGAGGAATAGCAACATTTTTTTGCAAGCCGGAAAAAGATTCTTCTAGCGTAATGCTAAGATCATAGCGAAGGTCTGCGCCTCTACTTCTGCTGCTTCTGCTATTGCTGCGCCCGCCGCTCATGCCAAATAAATCTTCAAATATGTCGGAAAATCCGCCCGCATCAAAGCCGCCTGCACCGAACCCTTGACCGCCGCCCATGCCGCCATTTTCAAAGGCACTATGACCATATTGATCATAGGCGGCACGTTTTTGCTCATCTTTTAAAATGTCATAAGCTTCGCCAATTTCGAGAAATTTTGCCGCCGCCGCTTTATCATCTGGATTACGGTCTGGGTGATATTGCATAGCAAGCTTGCGGTAGGCTTTTTTTAAATCTGCCTGAGATGCAGATTTATCTGCTCCGAGAAGTTCATAATAATCTTGCTTTGCCATGATAGTACTGTCCATAATTTCTTTATAGAAATGCCGTCCTTCTCCAAAATTTAAATAAAAATAGGGAGGAGAACGGCTTTTATTTTATGATATTTTAGTAAATAAATTTACTTTTTATCGTCTTCAACTTCTTCAAAGTCAGCATCGACAACATCATCATCTTTAGCTTCAGAAGCGGCTGCATCTGCCTGCGCTGCATCAGCAGCAGCATTTTCAGGGTTTTGATCCTTATAAATAGCTTCGCCAAGCTTCATTGCAGCTTGCTGTAATTCTTCAGCAGCGGCGTTAATTGCATCTGTATCATTGCTTTCTACAGCAGTTTTAACTTTAGCTACTGCATCTTCAATGGCTTGTTTTTCATTACCATCAATTTTATCGCCGTGCTCTTTAATTTGTCCTTCAACGGTATGAGCGAGCGATTCAGCTTTATTCTTTGCATCAACAGCTTCACGGCGTTCTTTATCTGATTGTGCATTGGCTTCGGCTTCTTGAACCATGCGCTCAATATCATCATCGCTAAGGCCGCCTGATGCTTGGATTTGAATCTGCTGTTCTTTGCCTGTGCCTTTATCTTTTGCAGAAACATTAACAATACCATTCGCATCAATATCAAATGTAACTTCAATTTGCGGCACGCCGCGGGGGGCAGAGGGAATGCCAACAAGGTCAAAATTACCAAGCATTTTATTATCTGTTGCCATTTCTCGCTCGCCTTGGAAAACGCGAATAGTTACAGCTGACTGGCTATCTTCCGCCGTTGAAAAAGTCTGCGACTTTTTTGTCGGGATTGTTGTGTTGCGGTCAATAAGCCTTGTAAATACGCCGCCCAGAGTTTCAATACCAAGAGAAAGAGGCGTTACATCAAGAAGAAGAACGTCTTTTACGTCTCCTTGCAATACGCCCGCTTGAATAGCAGCACCAAGAGCGACAACTTCATCAGGATTCACGCCTTTATGAGGTGTTTTGCCAAAGAATTTAGCAACAGTGTCATGAACCATAGGCATACGGGACATGCCGCCAACCATAACGATTTCATCAATATCAGAAGCTTTAAGCCCAGCATCTTTAAGAGCTGCCTGACACGGAGCGACTGTACGTTTAACAAGATCGCCTACAAGGCTTTCAAGTTTAGCGCGGGTAAGCTTAAGCGTTAAATGCTTAGGTCCTGTGGCATCTGCGGTAATGAAAGGCAGGTTAATTTCTGTCTGATTTGCAGATGAAAGTTCAATTTTTGCTTTTTCAGCCGCTTCTTTTAATCTTTGAAGAGCCATTTTATCGGCCTTAAGATCAACACTATTCTCTTTTTTAAATTCCTCCGCTAGATATTCAACAATGCGCATATCGAAATCTTCACCGCCAAGGAATGTATCACCATTGGTTGATTTTACTTCAAAAACGCCATCGCCAATTTCAAGGATAGAGACATCAAAAGTTCCGCCGCCAAGATCATAAACAGCAATTGTTTTGCCATCTTCCTTATCAAGACCATAAGCCAGTGCAGCGGCTGTTGGCTCATTAATAATACGCAGAACTTCAAGACCAGCAATTTTACCCGCATCTTTGGTTGCTTGACGCTGTGCATCATTAAAATATGCAGGAACTGTAATAACCGCTTGGTCGACAGTTTCACCGATATAAGATTCTGCTGTTTCTTTCATTTTACCAAGAATATAAGCTGAGACTTGGCTTGGACTCATTGCTTTGCCCTGCGCCTCTACCCAAGCATCACCAGTATCTGATTTGGTGATTTTAAAAGGCACCATTTTGATGTCTTTTTGTGTTGCGGGGTCTTTGTATGTACGTCCAATAAGACGTTTAATTGCAAATAATGTGTTTTCTGGATTTGTTACAGCTTGACGTTTTGCGGGCTGACCCACTAGACGTTCATCATCCGCTGTAAAACCAACAATAGAAGGCGTTGTTCTTCCGCCTTCAGCATTTTCAATAATTTTTGGCTCGCCGCCGTCCATAATCGCAATGCATGAATTTGTAGTTCCTAAATCGATACCAATAACTTTACCCATTTTGTCCTCAATCTTTAAATATATGACGAATCTTTTACCCGACCTATCAAATGGATCAGTAGAATGCCAAAAGTTAATTCTTTAATTTCATGAAGCATATATAGGGGCGTTTTTCATTGGCGCAAGGGGATAAATGAAAAAAAATGTTTTTTTTTAGAGATATCAAGATATAGTAAAGGCTATGAGGGAAAATAGCTTGAAATAGGAGTGAGAAATGAAACCTATCATTGTTGCAATTATATGTGTTTTTTTGGTGCTTGGCATTGTTATTATGCAAAGTAATAGTTCTGGAGGGGATGTTAAGCCTGAAAAAGTAAAAATGGAAAAGCCAAATAATGCCGTTATCGAGTCGGTTGGTATATCTGGCATATGGGTGCGTTTGGCGTTATTAGAAGGACGACCTAGTGCAGCCTATCTAAAAATTACAAATTTTAATGCTGATAATATTACTTTAATTTCTGTAACTTCTGAAAAATTTGACCGAATTGAAATTCATACCCACCTTATGGAAGAAGGGGTCATGAAAATGCGTGAAATAGATGAACTTATTGTAAAGCCTAATGAGACTGTAGAGCTTAAACCAGGCGGATACCATCTCATGCTTTTTGGTCTAAAGGATAAGCTAGAAAAAGGTGATAAATTTCCTATGACCCTAAAATTTAAAGGACTTGAAGAAAAACAAATTGAAGGTATTGTTGGTCAAGAAAATTTAAAATAATTTATAGTTTTTATAATTTATAGTTTTTATAAAGGCTATTTTATTAAGGGAACTGTAAAATAAAAACGGCTTCCAGCTCCGCTGCGGCTTTTTACATTAATTTCACCGCCAAGAAGGGTTACTGATTTCTTGCAAACAGAAAGCCCAAATGCTGTATTTTTTTTGTATTAAAAATATCATAATTGCTGGGCGCAAGGTCAGAAAATAACTCTGCTTGAGATTGTGAAGATATTCCACTGCCTGTGTCACGGACACTGAATAATAATGTGCGGTTCATTGTAAGAGCATCAGGATCCCATTTTATGCTAACAATAATACGACCTTCGTGGGTAAAATTAATAGCATTTTTAATGAGGGTATTTAATATCTGTTTTATTATATCAGGCTTTGTATGAATTATATTTGGAATGTCAGAGGCAACTTTAGATTCTAGATGAGTATTATTTATCTGTGCTCTAGTCGATAAATGATCAGTGATTTCTTTTATGAAATCTCTAATGTCAAAATCCTCTTCTGAAAGAAAAGTAGGCTCAAAATCTTGTTTAGAAAAACCGATAACTTCACCAATAATACTGATTAAAAGATTTCCAGAGGTTTTGATCGTTTCGGTCCATTTTTTTTGTTGAGAAGATAAATCGCTGTCACAGAGTAAATCTAGCGTTGATCGTATATTATTCATTGGAGCGCGCGTTTTTTGTGTCATTATTGAAAAGAACTTAACTCTCTCATCATTAGATTTTTCTTTGATAAGGTTAAGTGATTTTTCAGATTTTATAAGATTATTTAATTTTTGAGACTGTAAAGTTTCTGCTTGATCCATGAAATGAAAAGCTTTGCCAATTTCATTGATTTCGTTAGCTTTCTTACTTTTACTATATTCTTTAAAAGATATATTTCTCTCCCCCCCTATAATGCGGGCCGCTTTAGTTTGTAAAAGAAGAAGTGGTTTTGTTATTTTTGTTATAAGCTTAAAAATAAAGTAAATTCCAATAATCAAGGATAATAAAGAAGCCCAAATAAAAAGAGGAATGCGATCTAATAATGTTCTCTCTTTATGATAAAGGGGGAGTTCTAGGTAAATAAAACCTGATAAGGAAGTATTTTTAAAATGCTCTAATTTAAAAGGGATTGCCGCCCAAACCTTCTTTTCTGCCGTGGGGGTTTCAATATAGTCTGAATGCAGTGTCTTTAAAGTTACGATAGTTTGTAATCTTTGCGATGATAGTCTTTGCCCTTCGGATGCGTCTTCTTTTATATTAGCTGAAAGAATAACACCTTTTTTATCTATTAGATAAATTTTATAATCATTATTATCAGTTTGAAAGCTTAAAATAGACCTTTGCAAGGTTAATAAATTACTGTTTTTATCTTGATTTAAAACATTACTCAAAGTTTGTATAATATTTTTAGCTTCTTCTATACGGGCAGAGCGCGTCGTTTTTTGAACGTCCAGAAACGCAACAAAAGCAATGATCATAGTAATCGTTGTTATGATGGAGGCTGTAAGTATAAAAACTTTTGTTTTAATGTTACGCATTTACTAAAGGCTTTCAGATTCGTTGATTAATAATCATTAATTCCAGCCAAAACATTGTAATTTAGAGATGTTAATTAAGTTTAAACTCCCTAAAGACTTTTTATTCTAGGGAATTTAAATATTTATGGCTCATATATGCCTAAACGATTGTATCAATAGATTCTGTTTTCTCGCCTTTGGCAACGCCAACCATAGCGGGCCGCAGCAGGCGGTCTTTAATTGTAAAACCGCTTTGCATAACCTGTATAATCGTGCCGTCAGCCTCGCCCTCCACAGGAGTTTCAAACATTGCTTGATGGAAGTTAGCATCAAATTTTTCTCCCATGGGGTTGATTTTTTTAATGCCGTGGCTTTCAAAAATATTGAGAAGCTCTTTATCCGTCATTTCAACGCCCTCAACTAATGTTTTAATTTCGCCTTCAAGCTTAAAGCCTTCTGGTAAAGAGGAGAGCGCACGGTTTAAATTATCACCAACGCTTAATATATCACGGGCAAATTTAGTCACGGCGTAATTTGCAGCATCACTGCGTTCCCGGTCAGCGCGGCGGCGTAAATTCTGTGTTTCAGCAAGAGCGCGCAGCAATTTATCTTTAAGGCTTGCAATTTCTTCTTCTTGCTTCAAAATAACATCTTCTTGCGAGGTTTCTAATTCTATAACTTCCTCTGGCATGCCCGTTTCTGAGGGGGTTTCGGCTTGATCTTCTGAAATTTCAGCTTCAATATCTTTATTTTCTTTATCTTCATTCATTAGATTATTTTTCCAATAATTTTTTGTATTATAAGCAATATAGGGATGATGCAATCATAATTAAACCCCATAGTGCCAAATAATAGAGATCATGTCCAAGAGAGTGTCTTTCTTTAGCTTTATAAAGAGAAGCGATAACAGAAGATGCTTCAAGGGAAAAGAGATTTTTTTTAATCTAATATTTTTTACTTCATTTAAGTTTTTAAATCAAGTTATCTTGACAATTAATTTTAGAGAGCTATTGTCAAGTAAGTTTGACATTTAGGGTTTTTTAACAAGGAGATTATTTCTTTCTGAAATAGGCTCTTTCCTTAAACTTACTGATAAAATAATAATTTTAATGAAAGAAAAAACAAATGAGTAAATATACTAAAAAAGAAAAAGAAAGTTCTGCGCAATATGTGAAAGAGTTTTTACCTGCGATTATTGCCTATATGCTTTTAATTTTTGCCACTAAATTTATTTTAAAGGGTGAAATTGGCGATTCTGACTGGGCATATTTAATTGCTCTTTTGCCAATGGTGCCGACTTATTTTGTGATGCGGGCTATCGTGCGGTTTGTTAACCGCTCTGATGAATTTTTTAAGAAAATATTTCTGGAATCAGGGGCTGTTACATTATTAATCATCACATTTTTAGGGTTTTCAATAGGGTTAGTGCAATATGTAGGCGGACCAGATATCGATTTATTTATTGCAACAACAATGATTTGCCCGATATATTTTATCGTCGTTGCCTATCTTTTTCGTAAAAATGGAGCAGATAAATGCCAGTAAATATAGAGATGATTATAAGCTTGTTCACACAATATTACTCTCAGATAGAGCAGGGGATTTAATATGGAAAATCAATTACGTATTTTACGGGCAACAAAAAAATATTCTCAGGCTGATCTAGCTGAGCTTTTAGGGGTGTCACGCCAGACAGTAAACACTATTGAAAATGGTAAATATGACCCATCTTTACCGCTTGCCTTTAAAATAGCAAAATTATTTGAGCTGTCTATTGAAGAAATTTTCAAGCCAGATTCAAATCTTTAAATGTAATAGTAGCGGGATATATTTCAAAATATATCCCGCTATATTTTCCTAATTTTTGGACTGTCGCAGATTAGGCTATGATTATCCTTATAATTCTCTACAAAATAAAGGGCTGATAGCAGCCTTTATTACGGATAATTATACTTTGCCGCCTTATAGCGGTTGTTTCAAAATTGTTTTGATAGACTTGTTTGAAGGAACACTATCAGGAGTATTTGAGTATTTATTATGTTTTATACTGCCCTCTATGAAAGCCCCTGCTTCAATACTAAGGCTTTCATGGTTAAGGTCGCCTGTTACTTTTGAGGTTTTCTCTAGCCTTATGCTGCGTCCGTTTATTTTACCTTTAACCTGTCCTTTGACAGTAATTTCTTCTGTTTTTATAGAGCCTGAAACCATACCGCTCTCGCCAATTGTAAGAGAAGTACTTTGAATATCACCTTCTACTTTACCATCAAGTTGAATTTCACCTTTTGTGATTATATTTCCAATAATTACAACATCTGCACCGATGATTGAGGGGGCGTTATTTGTCATATTTTTTACTTTCTGAGCGGTGTTTACTGATTTATTTTTTTTAAAAACATTGTTAGCTACTATTTCTTTTTTTGTATATTTTGAAAACATCTTTTTTTGCCTTAAAGAATTTATAAGGATTGATTGCTTTACCATCAAATCTAATTTCATAATGTAGATGTGTCGCAGTGCTTCGGCCTGTGCTTCCCATTAAGCCGATTTTTTGGTCTATTGTTACGATATCGCCACGTTTAACAAGTATTTTTGAAAGATGTCCATATCGTGTTTTAAATCCATTTCCATGGTCTATTTCAATATAATTTCCGTAAGAGCCATTTTTCCCTGCCTTTATAACTTTACCATCGGCTGTTGAGAAGATTTTTGTTTTATGCCAGCTTGGGATATCAATACCTAGATGGCGAGACCATTTTTTCTTGATAGGATCGATTCTCACGCCAAATCCGCTAGAAATATAATGTTTTGCATGAAGCGGTCTGAGGATAGGAAGAGTTGAAATTGCATGTTCTAGTTGGAACATTTGATAAAAGTTTTTATTTAACTTTGTGAAAACTGCATTAGGGGTGACGTTTGAATTTTTTGAGATTTCTTTTGTTAATAAAATTTCTGGACCACCCTGTGCGATTTTATAAACAGGTGATTGGGAGATAATTTTCATAAAATGGTCTTTTTTTACACCTATTTTTTTAAAAATATTATCTGCATGGCTAATTCGCATTAAAATTTGCTCATTGAGGTGGTGCGTTAATTCCAGTTGGTTTTTTTCAATGTTTTTGTATTTATTGTTTAAATCAGCAAAGCTTGTATTATGAATTTCATTAGGGTTTATAATTACCTCTTTATGCTTAGAGGGCTTAAACAAAGATGTAAACTGGCTTGACCAGCCCTCGTCTTCTAATAGGGATTGATTATTATTTTTTGGAAGAGAGATGTTTTTCTTAATATTTTGTTTTTTACCATCAATTTTTTTTGGTATTTCACCCTCTAATTTTTGATCAATAATTAATAATTGCTGGATATAGTTTTGGCGGTTATAAATAATATCAGCTTTTTTTCTGAGACCTTGCTCTAGTCTAATGAGCTGTGTTTCTAGTTTTTTATATTTTTCGGCATAGTCAGAAATTTGCACTTCTTTTCGTAAAAGGCGCTTGTCCTTTGTTAATAAGTTATAAGAAGCAAGGCAAATCCAAATAAGACTAAGCCCTACTAAAGCTGTCATAATAAGCTGCGTAAGGGTTGATAAAGAGATAAAATGTACAACGCCTCTTGCTCTGAAATATAATTGTCTTTCAGGAAAGTTGCGCCCTATAAAAGATTTTGTTTTAGTAAAGTAATTTTTAATTGTTTCTATCCCTTTTATCACGAAAATAACGTGACTAAATTCACTCATTTTTTTAATTTTTGCATCATTACTTATTTTTCTATAAAAGGCAAAAAAATAATCATTTTTTTCAAACTTTTAATGTGTTTTCTTTATATATAAGTTCAAAAAATAAAGTAACTCTTTTAAATAAGAATAAAATTGATATTATTTTTCTTCTTCGATGTCTTTTACAGCGCAAAGAACTTGGCTAATATGGTCTTTAACTTTAACTTTCTTCCATATTTTTTCAATTATACCTTTTTCATTTATAAAAAAGCTGGTGCGTTCGATTCCCATGTATTCTCTCCCATAAAGTTTTTTTAAAACCCAGACATTATATTTTTCACATAAAGCACCATCTTCGTCACTTAGAAGAGTGATATTTAAATTCTGCTTAGCAATAAAGTTTAAATGTTTTTTACCGCTGTCTTTAGACACCCCGAGAATAGAGCAGTTTAAGGCTTCAAATTTTGATTTCATTTTGGTAAAATCTTTCGCCTGTACGGTGCAGCCTGGGGTGTTGTCTTTGGGATAAAAATAAAGAACAAGTTTTCTACCTTTAAAATCTTTCAACGAAACTTCTGTTCCATTTTCATCGGTAGCGGTAAAATCAGGGGCTTTCATATTAATTTTTGGCATATTAATTTTTGGCATTTTGTTCTTTCTAATATTTAAGGGGTTAACTTAAAGGGTGGTGG
>JADGEY010000001.1:45453-75854 GCA_016744185.1 Emcibacteraceae bacterium
GCTCGAAGATAGTATTTGTTATGTCTTTTGATAAATGACTTGCGGGCGAGGTAATTATTTCTTCGTATGTCTTGGTAACAAACTGAAGAGATTCTATAATTTTATTTTCTATCTGTTCAGGCGAATCGCATCCTATGCGGTTTGCAAGTGACTGTAATAATTCTTCAGGGCGCTTTGAATTTTTAGAGGTTGTCCCCATACATAGTCTTAATAATAACTGGCAGGTTTGAAAGTCTTTACAGGCATCATATAATTTAACGCCTGTTTCGGGGTTCAAGAAATTATACTTAGTGAGCTTTTGAATTAATTTTAAAGTATTTTGTTCTAGAAGGTCATTATTATGAGGGCTATTTTTTAGAACTAAATATTGGCATATAAATTCTATATCAACCATACCGCCTTTAACATGTTTTAGAGACCAAATATTGTCAGTGCCAAATTCAACACGCAATTTTTCCCGCATTACCGCGGTATCATTAAGCAGCTTTTGAGGGCTGCGTCCTTGGTGCGTAATAATATTTTGAATAAGCTTGGTTAGCTTTAAATTTAATTCACTTGATCCGCTAATCACTCTTGCTCGGGTTAAGGTCATATGTTCCCATGTCCATGCTTGCGTCATATGGTAGGTTTGAAAAGCCTTGAAATCAAGAGCAAGAGCCCCCTTACTACCAGAAGGACGCAGCCGCATATCAACTTCATATAACCGGCCCTCTCCTGTAAGAACATTTATTGAATTTAGAAATTTTTTACTTAATTTTACGTAATATTGATGCAGTTCTAACGGTTTTTCTCCGTTTGACTTTATTTGAGAAGATGAATTATCACCCTTATAATCATAGATAAATATAAGGTCTAAATCAGATGTCGAGGTTAATTCTTTACCGCCTAATTTACCAAGGGCAATGATAGAAAACTGGCTATCTTTAATGATGCCGTGCTTTAAAGAAAATACTTCATGGGTCTGCGCTAAAAGATTTTGTAATGTGATCTCGGCTATAAGGCTAAGGTTTTTTCCTGCTATACAAGAATTTACATCATTTTTTAATATCTGAATGCCGACTTGAAATTTATGCTCATTTGCCCATTTTCGGCAGATGTTTAATGTATCTTCAAAATCCTTTGAAAGGGACATTTGAATTTCAAGGTCTTTTTGGAGCATGTTTTTGAGGAATTGACCCCTATCAGATGAAAGTTCTTGTGAGGACTGGGTAAAAAAATTGTCGGTCAGCATTGCATCTAATAAAAGAGGTCTTTTGGCAAGGCTTGCTGATAAATCAGGAGCCATATTCATGATTTTCGCAAGTAAACCCAAGAGCCAAGGCTGCGCAGAAAGAAAAGAAAAAAGCTGAATGCCAGAAGGGAGCTGGGATAAGAAATGATCAAATTTTAAAAACCCTTCTTTGGCATTTTTATAATGTGAAAAACTTCTTAGAATGTCAGGGATAAGATGGAGTAATTTATCTCTAGCACGTTCTGTGCGGCAGGCTCTATATCTTCCATTAAGCCAGTTTTGAATGATTGAGTAAATTTGTTTTGTATCTTCATAGCCGCTTTTCTCAATGGCTTTTAGTGTCGCTGGATGATACTCATTGGGCAGGAATGGAAGGATAGCTTCATTCTTGTCCACAGACTGGGTATTATCATATAAAAGTTCATTAAAAAGATGATGCACATTTGTAATATGATTTATAAATATTTTCTCAAAATCAGAAGTTTCTTGATATCCCATAAACTTTGCGATGCGGTCAATTTCAAGGGGGGCTTCTGGAATAGAATGTGTTTGATCATCATTCACCATCTGCAATCGGTGCTCTAGGGTTCTTAGAAAAATATAAACAGAGATAAGAGCTTTATGACTATCTTTCGTAATTTTATCATTTTCTAGTAACATATCGAGTGCATCGCAGGTTGCAGGGACTCTAAGCGCAGGCTCTTTTCCGCCAGATATAAGCTGAAAAACTTGAGCGTAAAATTCGATTTCTCTGATCCCGCCGGGCCCTAGTTTTACATCTTGTCCTGCCAGAGTAATCTGTCCATGCTTATGATGGCTATGGATGAGCTTCTTGATAGAATGAATGTCCTCTAACGCTGCATAATCAAGATGTTTACGCCAAATAAAACTGTTAATACGCTTTAAAAAATCATAACCAGCCCTGATGTCGCCTGCAATCGGGCGTGCCTTTATCATAGCGGCACGTTCCCACGTAAGCCCAGAGGTCTGATAATAAATTTCAGCAGCTTCCATCGAAAGGGCAGCGGGGGTTGCGCTTGGGTCTGGGCGGAGTCTTAAATCAGTTCTAAAAACATAGCCATCTTCCGTTCTATCTTGCATAATATTTACAAATTTTTGAGTAAATTTTATGAAAAAATCTTTAGCATTCTTACGCCCCCTATATTGAATAATATCATGGTCATAAAGGATAATAAGATCAATATCGCTAGAATAATTTAATTCCCTTCCGCCAAGCTTACCCATTGCCAAAATGGTATATCCACAGTTTTTAGCAAAATCCGTTGTTGCAGGGATGTTTTTTATTTCCTGCTCTTTTAAATGCTCGGTAATTTCAAGATCACCTTTTATCATAGCTTCTTTTAAAAGATGTGCGGTGGATAAAGAGACTGCAAGTTCTGCAAAATCACTTAAAACTTTAGTTATTTGAAATAAATTATATTTTTCTGATAAATCAGCATAACTGGTTAAAAGTGCAATTTTAGTTTTATAGGTTCGCAATTTTCTTTTAAGTTCATTTAAAACCATTATTTTTGGAATGACCTTGCTCATTTCATCAAACAAATCTTTTAATAAAACATCAATTTCTTGGGTCATTAAAGAGAACGTATAGTCAGGGTTCTTAAAAATAAGAGATGATAGATAAGGACTGTTTGAAAAAACAGATTTTAAAAGTAATGTGTTATTTGTAGAAATATTTTTAAAATCAGGTACAATAGATATTAAATTACAAAGCTTTTCTTCTGCTACTTTAGAGCAGCTTATTAATGGGAAATGTTTTTTTAGACTTGTCATTTAATATAAATCTTATTTTATTGAAGATGATTTATAAAATAGCATTTTTTTGATCATTTATCTAAATAAACTCTATTAAATTTGGATTTAATTTGTGCGATATTTTACGACCCTCTTTTTAAAAATCCTATCTGTCATAACGGCATTATTATTTTTATTCTCTATGATATTAGCTTTAAGGCTTTCTCATGGGAAAATTGCACTGGATAATTTTGCACCCTATTTTAAAAAATCATTAGAAATAGCGATGCCGGATTCTAAAGTCGATTTTAAAACAGCCGCTTTGATATGGCGCAGCGCAGAAGAAAATCCAACAGGGACACGTTCATTACAAATCGTTCTTGAAGAAATAACTTTTTCTGCGAATATTAAAAATAAATTTTCATTAAATATCCCAAAAGCACGGCTTCAAATTAGTGCAGCAGGGCTTGCCAGAGGAATATTTGCGCCAACCTTTGCAGAAATTAGCGGACTTAATATAAATTATACGCTACCGAAAGGAGTCTGGAATAAAAAAGAAGATACCCTTGGGACAGCCGAAATCATAAGGATTTTGAAAAAACAATTACTTGAATTTCAAAATTCAGACAGTTTATTACCGCGCCTTATTCATAAAATATTGTCAAAGCCAGACGTAACAAATGCAGCGGGTTATTTCGAGCAGTTCTTGCTTGATAAAACTACCATAGAGGTTAAATATGAAATTACAGGCTATATATGGAAAATCCCTGATGCTGTGCTTAATGTAAAAAGAACGGGTGAGGGCTTATTACTTACTCTTGATGGTGACATTAAAACAGAAGATACAGTTTTTTTGCCAATTTCTTTATCGGTGAATTACAATAACCTAAAGATGGCATCTCTTATTCAGCTACATTTTTCAGAGGTTAATTTAGCTTTATTATCGGGTAAAATACCTGCATTAAAGACTTATTCAGCTATAAATCTTCCTTTTAGTGGTATTTTAGATTTTGGAATTGACAAAAATTTTATCCTTTCTGATATGGATTTTGAACTTGAAGTGAATTCAGGAGGCTTAAAAATTACTCATTTCTACCAGAATGAAAAGCCTATTAAATCAGCCGCTCTTGAGGGTTATATTTCTTGGAAGGAAGAAAAAGCCTATTTAAATAATTTTGAAATATTTTTGCAAAAATCTAATCTTAAAGGACAGGGGCTCCTTTATTTCAAAAATGGTAAAATTGGTCTTGAAATTGAAAGTGTATTAAAGGGAATGAGCTTTGATGAGCTTGTTAATTATTGGCCTAAAAAAGTGGCAGTAGGGGTAAGAGAATGGATAGATAAAAATATAGAATATGGCTTCATTCCAAAGGGTACTATTAAGGTAAATATAAAGCCTGAAGTCTGGAATATGGCTGAAATCCCCGCGGATTCCTTTAATTTTAATTTTAAATTTTCAGATTTAACAGCTCATTATCTTCGCCCTATGCCGCCGCTTGTAAGGGCGGCAGGCAGCGCGTATTTAAATGCTCAGATATTTGATTTAAAAATAGAGCAGGGAGCAATCTTAAATCTTAAAACCCAAAAAGCTTCCGTTAAAATAAAAGATATTCATAAAGCTCAAAAAACAAGAGTTGTTGTTAAGCTCCCTTTATCAGGTGCGATGCCTGTGATTTTAATGCTGCTTGATTCCGAGCCACTTGGATATGCGTCAAGTTTTGGAATTAAAGAAGGCTCGATCCTTGGAAATGGGGACGTTGATATAAATCTTAAGTTCCCTTTGATAAAAGCCTTAACCCTCGGCGATGTTGAATTTGATATTAACGCAGATATAAATGATCTTACTATTAAAAAACTTGGAAAAAACCATAGATTATCTGACGGTATTATGAATTTAAGCGTCAATGATAAAAGATTAATGGCGGTGGGTGATGTAAGGCTTAATGATGTTCTTGTTAAAGCAAAATGGACTGAAAGTTTTAGCTCTAAAATTAAAATTCCAACAGAATATAAAATTTCGGGAATAATTTCATCAGAAGAATGGCAAAATTTTAATCTTCCTTTTGCACAATATTTAACAGGAAACAGCACCCTTGATCTTACATTAAACGCTAATGGAGGAAAAATATTCGGTGGTAGCGGGGGGATTGATTTTACAGATAGTCTAGCAAAATTTGATATTATTGGGTGGGAAAAAGAGAAAAATATTAAAGCGAACACATCTTTTAAACTTAATTTTGTAAATGATGATACCTTGAAAATTGATGATATTAAGTTCTTTTCTGAAAAAATGACGGCTCAAATGGATATGGTTGTTCATAAAGATATGATCCATAAATTACATGTTAAAAACTTTAAAGCCGATAGGCTTGATTTTGGGGCATCTATGCAGTGGAATGAAGTTCAAAATGCTTATGTTTTAAACATGTCTGGATTAGAATTTAACTTTTCTCCTATTCTAGCTATGATTAAAGAAGAAAAAGAAGAAAATGATAAATCTAAAATTGCAAATTATATTATTTCGGGGGATTTTGAAAAACTCCATTTAGAAAATGATATTTTTTTTAAAAAATCGATTATTTCCGCACAGGTTTTTGATCAAAAAGCAAAAGATTTAAAGTTTAAAGCACGCTTTGAGAATAATAAAGAAATGCTTATGACGCTTGGAATGGTGCAACCTAAATCTAAAAAAGGAAAAGCAAAAAATTCTTTAATATTACAGCTTAATTCATCGGATGCAGGGCAGGTCTTTAGGGCGTTTGATATTTTTAAAAATGCAAGTGGCGGAAATGTTAATTTAGCAGCGGATGTAAGTTATTTAAATGATAAAATGCATCTAAAAGGGGATATGAAAGTTGAAAAGATTAAAGTCGCAAGAAGCCCTGTTTTCGCCGCACTTTTAAAAGAAAAAGAATTTGCAAAAGCCAAGGCTGAACTTGAAGAAAGTGGTCTTAAGTTTGATGTTTTTAACATAAAATTTGAACATAATGATGGGCTATTTAAAATAGAAGAAGCTTATGGCAATGGGCCTACAATTGGCATGACATTTTCAGGCACTATTGACCCTATTTATGATGAAGTTAATCTTTCTGGAACGATTATTCCAGCATATGGTCTTAATGGATTTTTTGGGAAAATTCCTCTTATTGGACCTCTTTTGATGGGCGGTAAGGGGCAGGGGTTATTTGCCGCTAATTTTAAAGCAGAAGGCTCTACCGAAAACCCAAAATTAAAGGTTAATGTCCTGTCTGGTCTAGCACCGGGTTTCCTGCGTAATATTTTTAAAGCATTCGATGGTAAAAAACAAAAAACAAAACGTGAAAAAGCAGAAGAAGAAAAACGTAAAAAAGTTAAAAAAGCAAAAAAACTAGATAAAAAAATTAAAGAAAAAAAGCCACCCGAAAAAGAGAAGCTAGAAAAAACATCACGAAAAACGCCTCAAGGGAATCCGAAAACCCCTCTAGAAGAGTCAGAAGAACCTCAAGGCGAGCGAGAAGAAATACAAGAAAAAGATTTGCGAAAATCCCCCCAAGCCCGTTAGATTTTTACTCTGGTTTCATTAAAATATGACGTTTTTTTCCAGAAGATAATTTTACATTTCCCGCTGCATTTAAATCATCTAAGGTAACGTTAAAATCACCATCTGTAATTTTTTGATCATTTAATTTTGCGCCGCCGCCTTTAATAAGCCTGCGGCATTCGCCTTTTGATTTGACAAGTTTTGAGAGGACGAATAGCTCAGCAATGTTTATACCAGAACTTAAAGCTGATTTTTCAATTCCTACAGTCGGCAGATCTGCGGTAAGTGAGTTTTCTTCAAAGGCACTTCGGGCGGTATCTTCCGCCGCCTTTGCAGCCTGTGCGCTATGACACATCGTGGTTGCTGCATTGGCGAGAATTTTTTTGGCTTCGTTAATTTCTGCGCCTTCTAAATTTTCAAGACGGATAATTTCATCCATTGGAACGTCCGTGAAAAGCCGTAAAAACCGCCCAACATCAGCGTCCGCACTATTGCGCCAGAACTGCCAATAATCATAGGGGGATTTTTTTTCAGAATTCAGCCAAACAGCACCATCGACAGTTTTTCCCATTTTTTCGCCGCTTGCTAAGGTAATAAGAGGAGTAGTTAGCCCATAAACTTCTTTGCGGTCTATCCGTCTGTTAAGTTCAACACCATTAATAATATTGCCCCATTGGTCAGAGCCGCCCATTTGCATCATACAGCCTGCCCGCCGCCCAAGTTCTAAAAAATCATAGGCCTGTAATATCATATAATTAAATTCTAAAAATGTGAGAGGATTTTCACGGTCAAGGCGGATTTTAACAGATTCAAAGCTCAGCATTCGGTTAATGGTGAAATGCTGCCCGACTTCCCGAAGAAAATCAATATATTGCAGACCATTAAGCCAGTCTGCATTATTCATCATAACAGCGTCCGTTGGACCATCACCAAAAGTTAAATATTGCTCAAACACCTTTTTAATGCCCTGCATGTTTTGGTTGATTTTTTCTTCTGTCATTAATTGGCGTGTGGCATCTTTACCGCTAGGGTCACCAATGCGGGTTGTTCCACCGCCCATAAGAACAATGGGTTTATGCCCCGCTTTTTGCAGCCTGCGCAGCATCATAATCGGAACAAGATTGCCCACATGCAGGCTATCTGCCGTACAATCAAATCCAATATAAGCAGGAACAATAGAGCTGCATAATTTATCATCAAGGGCAGCTTCATCTGTAATTTGATGAATAAAACCTCTTTCATGCATGGTTTGCAGGAACTTTGACCGGGGCGTAAAATCACTGGGCTGGTTTGAATTTTGTGGGGTATCTGACATTTTCTTGTATAACTTACCATATAATTATCTATATTTATGTTCAGAGCTTTACCATATATTGCATGATAACAAAATACTAAAAGGCAAAAATGACAAATTCAAAATCTAAATATTCACTTGCCATTGGACTTATGAGCGGCACGTCACTTGATGGGATTGATGCGGCGCTGATAAAATGTGAAGGGGGAAAAATATGTTCTTTTGGTGAAGCGGTTTTCCTGCCTTATCATGATGATGATAAGATAATTTTTAAATCAGCCCTAAAAGAAGCGGCACTTTTAAAAAAGATATGCCAGAATAACTCTGTTATTAATGACGCAGAAGTAAGAATTACGGCTCTGCATATTAAAGCGGTACTGATTCTTCTCGCTAAAAACAATCTTCAAGCAGAAGATATTAAAGTGGTTGGCTTTCATGGTCAGACAGTCTTACATATGCCCGATAAGGCTTTAACTTGGCAAATTGGTTTAGGGGAATTGCTGGCAAAAACGGTAAAAATTCCTGTGATTAATGACTTTAGAACTTTTGATGTTTTAAACGGTGGGCAGGGCGCACCTCTCGTGCCGATCTATCATTTAGTTTTGATAAACTCCCTTAAAAACCCTGCCTATCCTGCGGTTATTCTAAATATTGGCGGCGTAGGGAACGTCACCTATATTAGCGGCGTGGAGCCAGAAAAAATGATCGCCTTTGATACGGGGGCAGGGAACGCTCTTTTAGATGATTATGTAAGCTCAAATGGCAGAGGTTCTATGGATGTTGATGGGTCATTTTCTGCATCTGGGAACGTTAATGAAAAACTGTTGAAGCTTTGGTTATCTCATCCTTTCTTTGCTCTTAAAGCTCCAAAATCCCTTGATAGAAATTCATTTAAACTTACAGGTTTAGAGGAAATGTCATTTGAAGGTTCCGCCGCAACAATTGCTGCCTTTACATGTCATAGTATTAAGATAGCAGAAAGCCTTTTTCCAAAAACCCCAGCGGTTTGGTACGTGACGGGAGGCGGACGGCATAATAAATTTATGATGTCTCTCCTGCAAAAACTATTAAAGGGTAAAGTTGAAAAAATAGAAAAAATTAATGGCTGCGGTGAGCGTTTAGAAGCCGAAGCCTTTGCATATCTCGCCCTTCTTATTTTAGAAGAACGTCCTATATCTTTTCCGAAAACAACAGGGATAGATAAAAATGCTTATGAGTATAAAAAAGGTCAAACAGGGCATTATTACCCTGCCTAACCTTTAAATCCAAAAGAGCTGTTATAGTTTAATAGCCAAGTTCTTCTGTAAGGTATTTATCAACGCCGACAACAAGTTCTTTTTCATGATTGGTATAAAAATGATCAGAGCCAGCTATTTTTTGATATTGAACAGTAATATTTTTTTGCACTTGGAGTTTTTCAACCAGTTTTTCAACTGAATCTTCTGATACAACAATATCATTCGTCCCCTGAATAATAAGACCCGATGAGGGGCAAGGAGCAAGAAAACTGAAATCATAGAGATTTGCAGGCGGCGAAATAGAGACAAAGCCTTTAACCTCAGGTCTTCTCATCAGAAGCTGCATTCCGATCCACGCCCCAAAAGAAAAACCTGCCACCCAGCAAGTAGAAGCATCAGGGTTCAAATTTTGTAAATAATCCAAAGCTGCCGCCGCATCGCTAAGCTCACCGGTACCATTATCAAATTCACCTTCGCTTCGTCCAACGCCGCGAAAGTTAAACCTTAAGACTGAAAAATTACGTCTTACATATGAATGATAAAGATAATAAGATACTTTATTATTCATATTTCCGCCAAATTGTGGGTCAGAATGAAGAATAAGAGCGATTGGAGCATTCTCAATTGAACTTTGATGGTAACGACCTTCTAGCCGTCCATCGGGGCCATTAAATATCACTTCTGGCATTGAATTATAATATCCTTAATTTTTTCTTTATAATTTAATTTATATATAACAGTTTTAGAAAATTTGCATCAAAAATTAATTTCTGTCCCTTGACCTTATTATATGTCAGTCTTATATTTATCTAAGCTTAGCCCCATAAAGTCACATAAACCACAAGGTCAGATGATGTTTAGCAATATAAGACGTGATATTAATACCGCTTTAGAGCGTGATCCCGCTGCAAAATCCAAGCTTGAAGTTTTGGTAGCTTATCCTGGCGTTCATGTTTTAATATTTCACCGTTTAGCCCATTTTTTATGGAAAAAACGATTCCATGCTTTGGGGCGTTTTATTTCTCATTTAGGGCGGCATTTTACAGGCATTGAAATTCACCCAGGGGCGGTGATCGGCAAGGGCGTGTTTTTTGACCATGGCTCGGGCCTTGTGATTGGTGAAACCGTTATTATTGGTGATAATGTAACTTTATATCAAGGGGTCACGCTGGGCGGAACTATTTTACAAAGCGGCACAAAGAGACATCCAACTTTAGAAGAGGGGGTTATTGTGGGGGCTGGCGCAAAGATTCTAGGGCCTATGACGATTGGTAAAAATGCTCGTATTGGCTCAAATTCCGTTGTGCTGGACGCTATTCCTGCGCATAGCGTTGCAGTGGGAATACCAGCGCGAGTGATTAGCCCATCGAAAGACCCTATAAAAGACTTTGGAAAAAAACCTGAAGAGATTAATTTTTGTGCTTACGGCATGGAAACAGAGGGCATGCAAGATCCTATAGGCTGCTCTATAGAAGAAATATGCCTTGAAATTATTGCTCTGCGTACTCGCCTTGAAGGACTAGAAGGTAAAAAGAAGAAAAATGCTAAATCCTAAAACTATATATTTAGATTATAATGCTACGGCTCCTATTAAAGATGCTGTTATAGCCGAAATGACAGAGGTTATGAGAGATATTGGTAATGCGTCCTCTGTTCATTCTTTTGGACGCAAAGCCAAAATGCGGCTTGAAGAATCACGAAAAATAATAGCGGATATGCTTAATTGTCCCTCTTCCATGGTCTCTTTTACCAGCGGCGGTACAGAAGCAAATAACATGGCTTTTTTGTCATCTCACCTAAAGGGTATTCCCCTCAAAAGACTGATTGTATCAGCGGTGGAACATGATAGTTTTAGAGGCTCATATGATAGATTTGACGGGGAAGTTATAGAGCTTCCTGTTGATAAAAATGGTCTTATTTCAGCAGATGATCTTAAAGAAGCTTTAGGCGCAGATGCAGCAGGTACATTGGTCTGTATCCTCTATGTGAATAATGAGACGGGGGTTATTCAGGACATTAAAACACTTGCAAAGATCGCCCATGCAGCGGGCGCATTATTTCATACGGACGCTATTCAGGCTCTTGGTAAAATTATGGTGGATTTTAAAGAGCTTGGGGCTGACATGATGAGTATTTCATCTCATAAAATTGGCGGTCCTCAAGGGGTGGGGGCTTTTATTGCTCGTGAGGAATTAGAAATATCGCCGCTTATTTCTGGCGGCGGTCAAGAATTTGGCAGAAGAAATGGGACAGAAAATATTGCAGGCATAGCAGGGTTTGCTAAGGCTGTAAGTCTCGTGCCTAGGAATCTTCGAAAAATCCCACAGCTGCTTGCTATGCGTGATGAGCTGGAAGAGCATATTCTGTCTTTTGCGCCAGATGCGATTATATTTGGTAAAGATTCAGAGCGGGTGGGGACTGTTTCTAATATTATGATGCCCAATATTACAAGTGAGATACAGGTTATGGCATTCGACCTTGCAGGGATTTGCGTTAGTGCTGGCTCTGCTTGTTCTTCTGGTAAAGTCAAGGAATCTCACGTTATTCGTCAAATGGGAGCATCTGCCGTAGAGGCAGGCTCTTCTCTTAGAATCAGCCTAGGCTGGGACAGCAAAGCAGAAGAGCTAAAGATATTTTATAAAATATGGACAAAGCTTTATCAGCGAAAGAATAATCATGGACGGTAAAAACAGACCCGATCTTCCAATTTATTTAGATTATCAGGCGACAACGCCGCTTGACCCACGAGCTTTAGAGGCGATGATGCCCTATTTTACAGCGAAATGCGGCAATCCTCATTCCGTAGATCACCGTTATGGCTGGGAAGCGGAAGCGGGGGTCGAGAAGGCGAGAAAAGAAATTGCTTCTTTAATTGGTGCAAAGCCTGATGAGATTTATTTTACCTCTGGCGCAACAGAATCCAATAATATTGCCCTTAAAGGGATTTCTTACACTCATTATCCTGCAAAGAATCACATCATTACGTGCCTGACAGAACATGAATCTGTGGTTCAAACGGCACGATCTTTAGAAAAACAAGGCTTTGATGTCACGTTTTTAAAAGTGGATAAGGAGGGGCTGATCGACCTTGATGAGCTTAAAGAGATGATTACAAATAAAACAATTATGGTTTCGATTATGGGGGTTAATAATGAAATTGGTGTGATCCAAGATTTAGCGGCTATTGGTGATATTTGCGCCGAGAAAAACATCATATTTCATAGCGACTGTGCGCAGGCGGCAGGTAAAATTCCTCTTAATATTCAGGATATGAAAATTACAGCGATGAGCCTTTCTTGCCATAAAATATATGGTCCAAAAGGCATTGGCGCATTATACCTTAAAAAAAATACAGATATTATCGCTTTATTTGATGGCGGCGGTCAGGAAAGAGGACTGCGTTCTGGCACGTTATCCCCTGCTTTATGTGCAGGTATGGGAATGGCGTACCGCACTGCACAAACTGAAATGCAGCAAGATTATGATCATGCTTTAAAATTATCGCAGCGCATAAAGGAAATTATTTTTGAGGGGCTGGATAATGTTTGCCTGAACGGGCACGCCGATATTCGCTTTCCGGGAAATTTAAATTTTACTTTTCGGGACAGTAGAAGCGATCTGTTGGTTCGGGAATTTACCAATATTGCCATATCAACAGGTTCTGCTTGCTCTTCTGCTAAGGTGGGGTCTTCTCATGTTTTATCTGCGCTGGGGGCGGATAAAAAATCTATTCAATCTTCTGTACGTATTGGTTTTGGACGCATGACAAGCATGGATCAAGCTGAATATGCAGCGCGCAGATTAGTGGAAATTGTTAAAATGGTTCGGGGCGCAGCTTAACGTCCCATAGCATGGGGCTTTAATATTTCATAGGCGAGAGAATGAAGCGGCGTTGGGACGTTATGTTTAAGCCCAAGCCTATGAATTTCGCCCTGCACCCAAAAAAGCTCTAGTTTTTTACCTTCATTCAAAGCTGTAAGCTGAGAGGCGTAAATCTCTTCGCTGCTGGGGCGCATTTTAAGATCGCTCATTATGCCCTCTGCAAGGCTGCCGCATAAATCAATATGAAGGGCTGCGGCAAGCTCCATGACTTCTATTATTGCTGCTTTAAATATCGGTGCTTGGTCTTTGTCTTTTGCAATAGCCACTGCGCCGCTTTTTAAAAGCGTCCCAATAGAAGAATTTGCGGCAAGGAGCGCGAATTTAGACCAAAGCATTTTTTCTGTATGACCTGTTAGCTCATAATCAAGTTGAATATCATCAAATATTTTTTGCAAAAAAGCGGGGCTTTTACGGGCAAAGGATATTTTGTTAAAGCCGCCATTATACCTGATAACTGCAGGGCTTTCCACATGGGCAGAGATGAAAATTGCGGCGGGGACGCAGCTATCTTTTCCTGTTATCGCTTCTATTTCAGCTTTGGATGTGATGCCGTTTTGAATAGATAATATGACGGTATCATTTTTTAAAAGAGGTAAAATTTCTTTTGCCGCATCTGCTGTATCATAAAGCTTGACCGCAAAGATAATCAAATCAGCCTTGCCAGCATCTTTTGGATTATCTGCAACCTTGGCAGGGTTTATATGAATATTATTCTTATCAGAGGGAGAAAGAAGCTTTATGCCATGCTTTTTAATAGCTTTATAATGCTCCCCTCGTGCTATAAAAGTCACATTATACCCTGCCGCTGCCATTTTTATCCCAAGAAAGCCGCCCATGCCGCCAGACCCCATTATAATGATGCGCATGATGTCCTAGCTTTCTAAAAAATCGGTCACTAATTTACTATATTCTACCGGCTTTTCAGCGTGAAGCCAATGACCTACGCCGCTAAGAGTCTCTAGCGTGTAATTTGGGAAATTTTGGGCGATCTGTTTTTTAAAGGCATCGGGGACATAGGCGGATAATTCACCTCTAATAAATAATGCTTTCCCCAGAAAAGGCTTGCCCTTTGGGGCGGCGGCGATTTCTTCATAATTTATCTCAAGAGCGGCAAGGTTAATGCGCCATCTAAAGCTTTGATCCTTGTTTCGTATAAGATTGGTTAAAAGAAATACCCTCACCCCTGCATCTTCTACATAGTCTTTTAGAATGATCTCGGCGGCGCTGCGGGTTTTGATCTCACCTAAATTAATAGCATTAAGACCATCAAAAATATTCTGATGATTAGGCGGATAGGCGGTGGGCGCAATATCACCAATGATAAGTTTATCCACATATTTTGGGTAATTAAGAGCCACCTGCATAGCGACCTTCCCCCCCATTGAATGCCCCATAATATGAGCCTTTGAGATGTTTTCTTTATCCATAAAACCTATGACATCAGATGCCATAGCCTCATATGATATATCATCATCATGAAAAGATAATCCATGATTTCTAAGGTCTAGGCAATATGTTTTATAATGGGCGGAGTATCTGCGAGCAAGCCCCCGAAAATTACTTGCAGAGCCAAATAGACCATGAATGATGATTAAAATCTCACCTTCATCGCCAAATCTATCAAAATGTAAATCTAACATAGTTCTGTCATATATTGAATAGGGATAAACTGCCAGATTTTTATATAAAAATTTCTATCTTCTAAAAAAACAGACTTCTTGTTTTTTGAGAAGCCTGCTTTAGATGTATTAATTCTAAAGTTAAAATTATTTCTTTTTAAACCTAGCCATACCTGTTTCAGAGTTAACAACAACAGTTGCAACTTTTAAACCGTAAGTTGAAGCAATAGTAACATTCCAATTTTTACCATTTTTTTGAATAGATCCTGTTTCTAAACGGCGGTATTTGCTGTTTTTATGATTTTTTAAAAATACTTTTGTAATTTTTCGGGCTTCTTTTCTAGAATTAACTTTTTTCTCTAAAATAGGATTCGTATTATAAATCGTTTCTGCTGATGCAGTAGCTGCTATAAGCGAGCCACCAAATAAAGTTGCAAGAGAGATTAGGGCTATTTTGATATTCGTAGTGACTTTCATTTTCTTTCCTTAAAATTTATGTTGTGTTTGTTAAAGTCATTAAACTTTAAAGAGAGAGCTTCGTAAATAATTCTTAGATAAAAAGCTCTAAAATTGCGATGAAAGGAGAATGGGCGTAATAATTTATAGGATAATAAAAAAACAGGCTTCCCAAAAAATGAGAAGCCTGCCTATGTGAGACGAGCAAGAGGGGTAGTAGGGGTAATTACCGTTTAAATGTAATTTTGCCCGTCTCAGCATTCACAAGAGCTGTTGCGATATATAAGCCATCTGCAGATTTAATTTTTACGTTCCATTTTCCGTTATGCTTGCTGTTTTTAGATGTTACAAGTGATCTGTAAATGGGTTTTTTGTGGCTTTTTAAATAGCTGCTAACAATTTTTCTGGCTTCTTTGTTTGAAACTATATTCGTTTTAACGGTGCCTTCTATATTTCGAACTGTATGTGCAGAGGCGGCAGATGTCATAATCGATGCGCCAAAAATTGCGGTAAGAGAGATAAGGGCTATTTTAATTGTGTTAGAAGCTTTCATTTTATATTCCTAAGTGTGTTTAATATGTGTTGTGAGTTATTTCTTGAGGCTATTAAACATAAGCAAGGCATCTTCGTAAACAGCTCTTAGATAAAAAGCCGTAAAATTGCGATGAGTGATATGAAACTGCGATAAAGGGCTATTTTACTGCGGTGAGTGGTTTGTTTTTAGTGACTTAACGATCAATGGGACTATATTTTTGACAATGACCGCAATGCCTTTTTTATTAGGGTGAATGGCATCAGCTTGATTTAAGGAAGGGACAGCAGCGACATCCTTTAGAAAAAAAGGATAAAGTGCAGCGCCATGTTTTTTTGCGAGAAGGGGATAGATTTTGTTAAATTCATCACTATATTTTTTTCCCATATTTGGAAAAGAGATCATGCCGGCAAGGAGAATTTTCATTTTCTTATCACTTAATATTTTTAACATTTTATCCATATTGTCATAGGCAACTTTAGGGTTAATGCCGCGCATCATGTCATTTGCGCCAAATTCTAGAATGACTAAATCGGGGTTTTTCCCTGATAGCACCCAAGCTATTCGTGAAAGCCCTGCGCTTGTTGTATCACCAGATACGCCTGCATTTTCCACGGTAATTTTAAAGCGCCCTTTATAATGTAAATTTAGAGCATCTTCTAACTGGGCGGTAAGCCCGTCGTTTATGGGCAGCCCATATCCAGCTGTCAGGCTGTCACCGATAACCAATATGTTTTTTTCTTCGGCCGCAAATGCCACGCTCTTTACCGCAAAAAACATTATGATGAGCGTTAAAAGCTTGAAAGAATTTTGAAGATTTCTATAGTGTTTAAAATATATCACTTTTTATTCACCTTTATCTATGATGGGCTTCTCAATGACTTTATCCACAATTATTAAAATGCAGGATATATATCTATCCTTTAAAGGTAAAGACTTTGATGTCAAGATTTTAAAAGGAATTAACCTCGAAATTCATGCGGGAGATTCTATTGCAGTGCTGGGGGCTTCGGGGTCAGGAAAATCTAGCATGATGGCAATAATGACAGGGCTTGAGAGTGCGGTAAAGGGCAAAGTTACCGCTATGGGGCAAGAAATTACCGCTATGAATGAAGATCAATTAGCTGTTTTTCGCAGAGAGAATATTGGAATTATATTGCAGAGCTTTCACCTTATACCTACGATGAATGCTCTTGATAATGTGATTATTCCTCTTGAACTTGCGGGCATAAAAAATGCGGCAGAAATTGCGGCCGAGGCGTTAAAAGAGGTCGGTCTTAGCCACCGCATCACTCATTACCCTGCGGAGCTTTCAGGGGGGGAGCAGCAAAGAGTTGCGGTGGCGAGAGCCATTGCGGCAAAGCCTAAGGTTTTATTTGCTGATGAGCCGACGGGTAATCTGGATAGCAAAACAGGAAAAGCGATTATTGAGCTTATATTTTCTTTGCAAAAGAAATTAAACACAACCTTGGTTCTTATTACCCACGATCCTGCTTTAGCAGATAAATGCAGCAGAAAATTTTTTATGAATGATGGGCATTTAAAGGAAGAATTATGAGCCATTATTATCCTTTTAAATATGCGTTAAAAGAACTTGGAAAAGATTTAAGTAAATTCTATATTTTTTGGATTTGCCTTTTTTTAGGAACGGCAATTATTGCGGCGATAGCGTCGGTAACGGATAATATTGCAGATAATATGAAGGGCGAAGGGCAGAGAATTTTAGGCGGCGATATTGAAATTGGAATCGTGCAGAAATCACTGACGCAGGAAGAGCTGCAATATTTATCAAAATTTGGGCAGGTGTCTAAAATCACATCTCTAACATCAATGGCAAGAAGCGATGATGATGCCGCTATGGTTACTTTAAAAGTGATAGACCATCAATATCCTTTATATGGGTCTATTACTTATAAAAATGCGGATATTATGTCTTATGCTAAGGTTAAAAATCTTTGGGGAGCAGCAATTTCTGAATCTATTGGACTTCGTTTAGGTAGGGGAGTGGGAGATGAAATTAAGATTGGCGATACCGCCTTTCAGGTGCGTTCTATCATCGAAAAAAAACCTGATGAAGCGGTGGGCTTCTCTTCTTTAATGCCGAGCATTATTATTTCTCAAGATGCCCTTAAAGAAGCTAGCCTCCTTAAAGTAGGCAGCATGTACCGTAATTATTACCGCCTTAAATTTCATGAGACGCAGGATATTAAAAGTTTTAAGCAGGCACTTAAAAAACAGTTTCCTGATGCGGTATGGAGAGTAAGAGACGCTGAAAACACAGGCTCTCAGACAGAAAATTCTATCAAGAGAATGGGGCAGTTTTTGACGCTAGTGGGGCTTTCGTCATTATTGATTGGCGGCGTTGGTATTGGCAATGCGATTGGAACTTATTTAAGTAAAAAACGTGAAAATATTGCCGTGCTTAAAATTCTGGGGGCAGAGGGCAGCGTTATTTTTAAAATATATTTATTCCAAATTTTAATGGTTGGTTTATCGGCTATTTTAGGAGGTTTATTTGCAGGAGCATTTTTGCCGATTGTTTTTGCCGATATTTTAAAAGAAGCACTTGCCTTTGAACTCAGCCAGAAAATTTTTTATGGATCACTATTTACCTCAGGAGTTTTTAGCTTTCTTGTGATGATGATTTTTACAATCATTCCTTTAGCCAGAGCGCAGAATATTAAAGCAAAATCTGTTTTCAGAGATTTAGTTTCGTCTGAAAAAGGGACAAGGATTTCATATTTTTTCCTAGCTCTTGTTACGGCTCTTATTATTGTCTTTACCCTTATGATGTTTCTGTTTTGGGCAAGTTATAAAATAACCGCAGGCTTTATTATTGGTATATTTACGGCATTTTTAATCTTTACATTCATGGGACATGTGGTCAAAAAAATAACAAAATATTTTTCTCACGTTAAAAATACTCATCTTCGAATGGCATTCTCAAATATTTACCGTGCGGATAACCGTACAACATCGGTTATTTTATCTCTTGGGCTTGGGCTAATTATGATTGTCATGGTTAGCCTTGTACAGACCAGTATGGTATCGGATATGAGGGGCAGGGTGACGGGAAAAGCCCCTTCGTTCTTTTATATGGATATCCAAAAATCTCAACTGGAAGATTTTAAAAACACGCTTAAAAGTTATTCAACCACGTCGGAATTTAAAATAGTGCCAAATTTGAGGGGACGGGTGACTGAAATTAAAGGCATTAATGTGAGTGACGCAAAAATATCACCTGATGCGAGATGGATTGTAAGAGGTGATAGGGGGCTTACTTTTTCAAGCAAAGTACCGAAGGGCAATGAAATTACCAAGGGTAAGTGGTGGGATAAAGCATATTCAGGCACGCCAGAAATATCCATTACAGATCAAATGGAACGGGGAATGGATTTAAAAATCGGCGATGAAATAACAATTAGTGTTTTAGGGCGTTCTTTTAGGGCAAAAATTGCATCTGTGCGAAAATTAGATTGGCGTTCTTTTCGAATTAATTTTGCCCTTATGATCGATCCTCATACATTAAAATCTGCTCCCTTTACCTATTTAGCGTCCGTGAAAATATCAGGGGAAGAGGAAGCCGGTGCTTATAAAAAAATCGCTCAGAAGTACCCGAATATATCAATAATACGAACCAAAGAGATTTTAGCTCAGCTTGGAGAGGTTCTTGGCAAGATAGTCTCTGCGATTAATGGGATAGCATTTTTAAGCATCATTATGGGCGTTCTGGTGCTTGCAGGGGCGTTAACCGCTGGGCAGCAAATGAGAAGCTATGACAGTGCAGTTCTTAAGCTTCTAGGGGCGCAGCGTAAAGACATCTTAAAAGCCTATCTGTATGAATTTATTATCCTAGGTTTTGTGAGCGGAATTATAGCTCTTATTTTAGGGTCGGCAGGGGCTTACGTTATTGTAACAGAGCTGTTTAAAATGAGCTGGCAGCTAGAGATTTTCACCCCTATTATGGTTGTTTTGATAAGCATTTTGATGATTATGATTGTCGGAGCATCGGGAATTTATAAAGCCATGACGCTAAAACCATTACAGATCATGCGGCGTTAAAACACCAGTCGTTACCAAACTATTTGAGGATATAGCATTTTGCAAGGCGGCAGAATTCTTCAATGGATAGCTCTTCTGCTCTTGCGGTCTCTTTGATGCCTGCTTGGGCTAAAAAAGGTAAAGGGTTCACGCCAAGCGATTTTAAACTAGCACGCAGCATTTTACGCCTTTGCCCAAAGGCTGCAGCGGTGACGATTTCTAAAGTTTTTTGCGGCGGGTAATTTTCTGGCTCATCATGAGGGGTGATGCTAATAATAGACGAGGTCACCTTTGGCGGCGGAATGAACGCTCTGGCAGGAACGTCAAAATTCACATAGGATTTTGCTCTCGCCTGACATAAAACCGAAAGCCTGCCATAAGCTTTTGTTCTTGGCTTTGCGGTAATGCGCTGTCCTACTTCTTTTTGGAACATTAGGGTAAGAGAGTTAAACCAAGGTGTCCATTTATCACCTGTCATCCATTTGATTAACAAGGCAGTCCCCACATTATAGGGAAGGTTAGCAACTATTTTTACATCACAGCCTTCAGCGTTCCCTATCAGAGCTATTTCGTCCATTTTTAAAGCATCACCCTGAATAACATCTAGTTTGTTTGGGTAGGCAGCTTGGATTTCTTTTAGGGCATCTATGCAGCGAGGATCCATCTCGACAGCAACGACTTTTTTTGCGCCGCTCATTAATAGCCCCCGAGTAAGAGCACCGGGCCCGGGTCCTACTTCATAAATGATTGTATTTTCAAGATTGCCAGCAGAGCGGGCGATTTTGCAGGTTAAATTAAGGTCGGTTAAAAAATTCTGACCAAGCGACTTTTTTGCATTCAAACCATATTTTTCAATTGTTTCCCGTAAAGGAGGAAGTCCATCTTCATACATTGGGTAAGTTTTTACTCTTTAAATTTCCATTTTCTAAGCTCTCGAGGCGGTGATCTGCAATGCGCTCTGCTGCGAGAAGTGATTTTATAAAGCTTGTGGGCTTTGCGATGCCTTGTCCTGCAATATCAAGGGCAGTTCCGTGGTCGGGAGAGCATCTTACAATCGGCAGGCCTGCCGTAATATTAATGCCGCCGTCAAAATCAATCGTTTTAAGAGGGATAAGAGCTTGGTCATGATACATGCATATGGCGATGTCATATTTAGCGCGGGCAGATTTATAAAACATGGTATCGGCAGAAAGAGGCCCTAAAATATTCAGCCCTTTATCACGCAGTTTATTGAGGGCAGGAATAATGATTTGAATTTCTTCGTTTCCCATTGTTCCCTCTTCGCCCGCATGAGGGTTCAGACCTGCAAAAGCAATTCGGGGGCTACTGATATTAAAATCACTTTTTAAAATCTCATTGGTCTTTAAAGCAGTCTTAAAAATCAATTCTTCGGTTATAAGGGCGGGAACTTTTGATAAAGCAACATGGATGGTCATGGGAATAACCCGAAGCTCATCTGCCGCAAGGAGCATGATAGGTGTAATTTTTTCTCCTGCATGAGCCGAACATAATTTTGCCAGATATTCCGTATGACCCGCACCCTTAAAACCTAAATCATAAAGAACAGATTTTTGAATGGGGGCGGTTACAAGTGCTTTTAATCTTTGGTCAAATATAGCTCTAACAATTTGATCAATGGAGTTAATAACAAGAGGAGCTGTTTCAATATTAGGAACGCCGTAAATGAAATGATGAGGAGCATCTATTTCATAAATTGGTAAATAATTATCAAAAATATCCGCGGCATCTTCGGGAGAGCAAGATTTAAAATTTATTTTCAAACCTAAATCCGAGGCTATTTTTTCAAAAATAAACTGATTACCATATAGAATGAAAACAGGAAGATTAGATTCACGGCGCATAAGCCATGATTTCATAATAACTTCAGGACCAATGCCAGCTACTTCTCCGCATGAAACGCCGATGGGAAGATTCTTTAATGCAGCTTTACCTGAAGCATATGACATTTAACCTGCCACTTTCAAAATTATCTATAATCAATAATTGCATCACGTCTAAGATCTCTTAGGTGACGGCGAGCAATCAAGCTTATACGTTGATTAGAAAGGCTTCGTTCAATAGTATCATATGTAACTTCTTGCACGGTTGGGGCTTCTTTTGCGCAAGTTATAAATAATCTATAGCCATCATCTTCTTTGATGGGGCGAGTTGACTGCCCAACTTTAAGACCATAAATCATATCATGTAAATCAAAGGAAAGATCAGATATTTTCATTTTCTTTAATGTAGCAGCGTCTTCTGCGCCAAATTTTTCTTTATTTTCCGTTAAGTCTTTGCAAGATGAGATCATAGTAGAAGCATGTTCAGCCTTCTTTTTAGCAGATAGCATATCGGCTTTATTACTGGCATCATCGGCAGGGAAATATAGGTATTTAAGCTCTACAATAGTATCAAGAGGGTCAGCTGTTAATACTTTTCTTGTATTAACCATTTGCAGGATATAAAAGCCATCCTCGGTTGTAATAGGGTCAGAAACGCCGCCCTTTTTTAGTTTTTCTAAGGAAGGTAAAAGTTCTTTAGAAATTTCACTTTTCATAATCCAGCCCATATCTCCGCCAACAGCAGAGGTTGAATTGCTGGATAATTGGCGCGCCGCCATTTGGAATGATGTTTTTTCTCTAAGACCTTCAACAAGTCTTATCGCTTGCTGCCGCATGGCTTCACGCTGCGCATTATCGCTGACCAGTAAGAATATTTCTCGGTAGTGAATTTCTTGTTGACCTTTGTTTTTTTCGATGCGTTCAAGAACAGCATTAATCTCTTCATCTGAAATATTCACGCTTGGGACGATAATGCCGCCTACTAATCTGTCCCACGCCATGCGGCCTTCTATTTGTTGCAGCATTGCTTTTTTTTCAACTCCCACTTTTGCGAGACGTTCTTTAAGCTGTTTTGGCGAGATGCGCATTTGTTGTGCATGAACGTCAAATTGTTGCTCTTTTTCTTCTTTTGAAACACGCATTTTTGCTCTTTTAAATAAAGCTTCAATTTTTAATCTATCATCAACAAGAGAACGTAGAGCTTGCTGCATTAAATATTTTTGCTGTTCGGGCGTGATTGTTTTTTGCCCAGAAGACATCATGAATAATAAAGCACGCTGTTTTAAATCATAAACAGAAATAAGTTTATCATCAACGATTGCTACAATCTGCTGAACATCTTCTAGTGATTGTTGTTCTTGCGCTGCGGCGGCACCAGAAAAGATATTTGATAAAAAAATAGCCAACGCTACAGCATTTATTTTAAAGCCACGTTTAATATTCATATCCGTTAGTTTCATTTTTTATTACCTACTATTCTTTTTTGTAAAAAACTTTAGCCTTTATATACTATCTTTTTAAGGAGAGAAAATTATTTTTAACTTTATCTGATTTTACGGGAATAAAAATGAACCATCGCTGAATATTATCCTAGGTTTTTAAGAATTAGGCTAAAAAGAAGTGCGTTTGATGGTACAATATCACGGTCAGATGTAAATCTTCTCTCATAGCGAATACCAAACTCTAGACAGTCCGTTTTATAAGTAATTCCAGCATCATATGTAATTGTGTGGTTGTTAAGCAGGTCATGCACAATATTTCCATGAAGAATAAAATTATCGCCGATTTCAATTTGCAGCTTTCCGCCAATTTCTTTGCGGTTTTCGATAATAGAATCTGTGAAGTTACGGTCAAGGTTTAGATACCTTAAAGACGCTTTCACAAAAGCTAATTTTCCAGATACAATAAGCTCATTACGTCTTAAAGCAAAAGATGTAGTATCTAATCTAAAGCGGTATAAAAAATCTAAATTATTGCCAATATTAATGTCAAAACGTCCGACAAAATCAGAGGTTTTACCAAGATAGCCCGATCCTATGGGGAATTCTTGTTCATTAGATAAGCGTACAGATTGACCAAGAGTTGCCCGTAAAGTTATTTTAGGGGTAAATAAATTATAGCGCAGACCATAATTAAGTCTAATGCCCGATTCCCATAAATCATAACCATTAAATCTATTATGACTAAAGAGATTATTTTCATCAAACTCGAAATTCCTACTGTCTTCATTTGGCATGAAATTCAAATCCCCTTGGTTCGGCGCGAGGACTATAGAAATCATTGGCTCTAATACATGCTGTATATCGGCTGATTCATTATTAATAAAGGGCATGCGCCAATCAAAAGCAAGGCGGGGGCGAAATTTTAAATATGATCCATCTTGCCCTCTATATTCGGGCCTAAAAGATTCGGCGCTCGATATTCTTTCCAGAGAAGAATATTGATTATTATAAAAATCAGCTCTAATGGAGGCTGTGATATTGTAAAAATCGCCAAGGGGAGTGTTAAAGGGTAAATTCCATCCAGATTGCAGGCTAACGCGCCCTGTGCGCTGCCCGTCACGGCGGTAAATATAAACGCCGTCTGCATTAAATGAGACCTTACTGTTCCAAAAGCCTGTATTTCTAAGGGTGCTTATTTCAAAAGAAGGAAGAGCTTGTGCGGTATAGCCAAATTGATCATTTTCTTTAAGCCCTTGAAAACCATAAATTCCAGCAGTAGCATAGCTCTGCCCCCAAAAGCCTTCTATTTTTGCATGGCTTTGCAGCACATCTGATTTATCAGCATAATAACGCCTTAAATAAGTATCATTACTCACCCATTTTAAATTATAATCCCATTGCCAGTCCGCCGCAAAAACTTTAATGCTGGGAAGGTCAAAGACCCCTTTACTTGAAATATGACCTCTAATTTCATGAAGATCTGTTTTAACAGCATTTTCACGAATATTAACCCTTGCCACCGAGCCAGAGATGTTAAAGGTACCATTGCCTGTATGCTGCCTGTAAGTTCCGCCAAGAACCACGCCTTCATTGGTTGTAATGATAGGCTCGAAGGTGAAATCTTTATGGGGGGCAAGATTAAAATAATAAGGCATTGCAAACCAAACCCCAAGCTCTGTAGAACGCCCTAATGTGGGGGATAAAAAGCCAGACTGAGCGTGAACTGTGGGATCAGGGTGAGAAAAATAGGGCGTGTAAAAAACAGGAATTCCAAATATCTCAAGAAATAGATTTTTATAAGATATGGTCTTGGCTTTTTCATCGTGCGTGATCTTGCTGGCTTTCATCTGCCATGTGGGGGTTTGATTAGAGTCCTGAGAGACCTTGCAGGGGGAATAGCGTGCGGAATTAAGAGTGGTTATTGTGCCGATTTTTGTTCCATTTTTTGCAGCCAGCCTTGCCCCACCGCTAAATAAAATTCTTACTTTTTCAATAAAAGCTTTTTTCAGGCTGCCATTTAGCACAGCAGATTTTAAATATAAAATATTTCCCGTCTCATCGTGCAGGATAACATTGCCCTCTGCATGGACTTTATTTGTTTTAATTTCAAAAGTCGCTCTATCTGCTTTAAGAATCTTACCATCTTGTTTAAGAATAATATTACCTTCGACAATAATAATTTCTTTTTGATTATCATAGCGAGCATGATCGGCTGAAAAATCTATGAGTTTTTTGCTTAATTTTAAAAGATTTGAAGGGCTTTGTTCTTGCAGGTTATTAGAGGGCTGAGCAAGCTTTAAATTTTCATCATCATTCGTACATTTTTTAGCAAAGACATGCTGTATTAGAAGAGCTTGCATGGCAGTAAATACAGTGAGAAGGCGGATGCTTTTTTTCATAAGATTCTTTTTATCTTTTTTTATGGCACTTGCCTATAGTTTATTTATTTTATTTAATGTATCACTATAATTAAATTTTAAAAATAAAATAACATCTTGTTAAAAATGAGGCGATCATGAAAATTAACTTTATCTTGAAAAACACCCCAAATAAGGGGACATTAATTGTTTTCGGCACAGAAAATAAAGCTCTTACAGATAGCGCAAAAAAAATAGATAAATTAACGGGGGGCGCATTAACGACAGCAATGAGCGTTGGTCATTATAGCGGTAAATTTGGTCAAATGGCTGAAATTATTGCGCCGCATAATTTAGACGTAGGGCGGCTTATCTTAATTTCTATCGGTAAAGAAAAGAAGTTTAATGATCTTGCTGCTCAAAAAATTGGCGGTAAAATAATTGCGAAACTTTTGTCCTGCGGTGATGAAGCCATATATATTTCAGCAGAAGATTTTGACGCTTCTACCGCTGCTAATATTGCTTTTGGTATTGAGCTGAGATCATATCGTTTTGATAAATATTACACCAAAGAAGAAGCCTTTAAACAAACCTCTGTCATTGCTGTTAATATTGCAGCGCCTGCTGCGAGCGCAGATGAATATGAAAAACATTCTAAAATTGCGCAGGGCGTGATCTGGGCAAGAAACCTTGTAACAGAACCAGGGAACGTTATTTACCCTGAAAGCTACGCAGAAGAAATTAAGCACTTAACAGATATTGGTATCGAAGTTGATATTTTAGATGAAGACCAAATGGAAGAGCTTGGTATGGACGCTCTTCTTGGGGTGGGACAGGGCAGTGATTCTGAATCATATCTTGCGGTTATGCGCTGGAACGGCGGCAAAAAAGATGATGCTCCTCTAGCGCTCATTGGTAAAGGGGTCACTTTCGATACGGGCGGTATTTCGCTTAAAGCTGGTGCTGGTATGGAAGATATGAAATTTGACATGGGCGGATCAGCCGCTGTTGCCGGAGCCATGAAAGCCATTGCAGGGCGCGGCGCAAAAGCGAATGTAATCGGCGTTGTTGGTCTGGTTGAAAATATGCCATCTGGAACAGCCCAGCGTCCTGGTGATGTGATTAGCACCATGTCGGGACAAACGGTTGAAGTTATTAATACAGACGCAGAGGGACGGCTTGTTCTTTGTGATGCGATTACTTACACGATTGATACTTACAAGCCCTGCGCCGTTATTGATCTTGCCACATTAACGGGGGCAATGATGGTTGCGCTTGGTCATGAATATGCTGGGATTTTTTCAAATAATGATAAATTATCCAATCAGGTTCTAAAGTCAGGCGATGCGGTGGATGAGCCTGTTTGGCGTATGCCGATTAATGATGGTTATGACAAGCTGATTGATAGTGATATTGCGGATATGAAAAATATTGGCGGACGTTTTGCAGGGGCGACCACGGCGGCAATGTTCCTTCATAGATTTGTGGGTAAAACGCCTTGGGTTCACATTGATATTGCAGGAACAGCATGGAAGGGTAAACCATCCGATCTTGCAGCTAAAGGCGCAACAGGGTTCGGCGTGCGGCTGCTTGATAGGCTAGTGGCTGATTATTACGAAAAATAGGGATTGTAATTTTATTTCTGATGCGGGTAATTTTAACTCTTTTTAACAAACTGCGTTAAAATCACAATTTGTTGGCTGGAAACACGCCCTTCGATTTGACCCGCATTATCACTTACCAGAGAGATATTACGTACAGCACTTCCCCGTTTTGCTGTAAAGCCGCCGCCTTTAACATTTAAATCTTTAATCAGCGTTACGGTATCGCCGGCGGATAGAACTGCGCCATTGCAGTCTTTATGAATTATGAAATCTTGATGAATTATGAAATCTTGATCTTCTGGCGTATTTTCATTTGACCATGCAAGGTTTTCTTCGTCTAAAAAGAGCATGTCGAGATAATTTTGCGCCCAAGGCTCGGTGCGTAGGCGAACTAACATACGGCGGGCAAGAACTTGGACGGGGGCTTCTTGTGACCACATGCTATCGCCAAGGCACCGCCAATGATTTTTGTCCATAATATCAGCATTATCCGCTTGGCTAGAACATGTTTTGCAAAGATAGGCAGAGGTTTTTATGCTCTCTTCTATCTTTGGCGGCACCACATAGATATTTAAATCTTTTGGGGAATTGCAAAGCTCGCATAGATTACCGCTTCGTTCTTTAAGGGCATTTTCAGTCATGTTTCTAACCTGTTTTTAAAAGCATATTTAAAGGCCTTTATATAGATTTTTAATTTTTCTACAAAGGTAAATAATTTATAAAATAAAAATGGTTTTTAAGGGATAAATTCTTTATGATAAACAAGAAGAAGAGAGTTTAATTTTTTATAGTTGGAGAAGGTGATGACTTCAGTAAAAAATACAGATATTCTTACAGATATTGTTATTGTTGGGGCGGGTCCTGCGGGACTTTCGGCGGCTTGCGCACTGGAAGGGTCGGGGCTTAAAATTACTTTAATTGAGCCGCAATCTAAAGACAGCCTTGCTGATCCGAAAATAGATGGGCGTGAAATTGCTTTAAGCCATTTTTCAAAAAGCTTTCTGGAAGAATATGGCATATGGCAAAAATTTGATCCTAAAAATATTCACCTTTTGAAAGAAGCTAAAATAGCAACGGGAGAAGAGCCTTTTGCTCTTGGCTTTGAACGTAGTGATGATTCTGAATTACCGCTTGGCTTTTTGGTCTCGAACCATGTTATTCGCAAGGGATTATATAAAAAAGCATCAGAATTAGAGAATGTTACGATTTTAACAGATCATAAGGTTTGTTCTGTTCACTCTAAGAATGATGCTGCGGTGGTTACGCTGGATTCAAAAGAAATTATTGAATGTAAATTGCTTATTGTTGCCGATAGCCGCTTTTCTGTAACACGCAGAATGCTAGGCATTGGGGCGAAGATGAAAGATTTTGGACGGGTGATGCTGGTCTGCCGTATGGAGCATGAGACCCCGCATTATTCTGTGGCAATGGAGCATTTTAAATATGGTAAAACTTGCGCTATATTACCGCTTCAAAAAGGAGTGTCATCATTTGTTTTAACCGTTCCTGCGGCTAAATCTTATGAGGTGACGCAGCTTGATGAAAAAGGCTTTAATATTTTTGCAGAAGATATTATGAACGGCTCGCTCGGAAAAATGAAATTAATCAGTGAGCGTTTCTCATATCCTCTTATCGGAGTTTATTCTGATAAATTTACCGCCCAAAGGGCAGCTCTGATTGGGGACGCGGCTGTTGGCATGCACCCTGTTACAGCCCATGGTTATAATCTGGGGGTTAAGTCGGCTGTGACTTTGTCTAATCTTATAAAATCGGCGGTAAAAAATGGTCAAGATATAGGATCATTTTGGCTATTACAAAAATATCAGCTTAGCCATAGAGTAGAAGCGAAACCCATTTATGAGGGAACGAACGCGGTTGTAAATTTATTTACCAATGATAATCCAGCGGCAAAACTGCTTCGGCGGGCGGCTTTAAATATTAGCAACCATTTTACGCCTTTTAAAAAACATGTGGTCTCTAAACTGACGCAAATTAAATAAGCTTTTATTTGTGGATTATTTTTTGAATTTCTGCCTCTAGGCTTTGCAAGAAATTTGAGCGGTCTGTTTTTTTAAAGCTTGGATTATAACCTTTGCTCTCGCCCGTTTCTCTTCTATGTTGGTTTAATTCCCTCATCGCTAGAGCCATGCCGATATTTTCAGTATTAAAAAGTCGCCCTGCCGGACCAATTGCGGTGGCTTTTTTCTCTAAACATCTTTTTGCGAGCGGAATATCAGCGGTGATAGAAATATCACATTCTTGGATATGATCCGCAATCCAATTATCTGCTTCATCTGCCCCTTCTGATACGACAATTTTTTGGACTAAAGAGCCTACTTCCATCCGCATCCATTGATTGCTGACAAAAAAAACAGGGATTTTATGTCTATAAGCAACTTTTAGAACTTCATCTTTGACAGGGCAAGCATCTGCATCAACATAAATAGAAATTTTATTTACCATGGGTTCACTCTATATATTTAAATGGCTGCTTGGTAAATAAAAAATATTTTAAAGCATAATTTCTTGAAAAATTACCCTATCTAGAGGATAATAGATTTTTGCGAATGGTCTCATAAAATGTAGGAATTTACGATGAAATTAATAACTTTTCATTTTGGCGGAAAAATATCTTTTGGTGTGGTGGTAGGGGAAGGAATCATTGATGTTAACAAATTAATGAATAACCGCTTTAAAGATTTAAAATCTGCTTTAGATGCAGATTCTTTACATAAAATAAAGGTAAAATTAGAGGCGCATCTAGCAGCAGGATATGGGGCAGATTATGCGCTGGCTCATATTGATTATTGCCCTGTTATCCCTAATCCGGATAAAATTCTTTGTGTCGGGCTTAATTACGAAGACCACCGCACAGAAACGGGAAGAGATAAAACAGAACATCCTGTCATTTTTACGCGTTTCGCCGATAGTCAAACGGGACATAATAGTGCAATTATATCACCGAAAGTCTCTAACGTGGTTGATTATGAGGGTGAGCTTGCTGTTATCATTGGTAAAGGCGGGCGCAATATTCCAAAAGATAAAGCGTTTGAGCATGTGGCAGGAGTTTCTTGTTATAATGACGTGAGTATTCGGGATTGGCAGAGACATACTATCCAATTTACGCCCGGTAAGAATTTTCCAGCAACAGGGGCTTTTGGACCTTTTATGGTGACGTTAGATGAAATTGATGACTTAAAGAGCTGCGGCATTAAAACTATTCTTAATGGTAAGCTTATGCAGTCAGCACTGCTGGGAGATATGATTTTTGATATTCCAACGATTATTCATTACATCTCTCGCTTTACGTCTTTATCCTCAGGTGACGTTATTGTTACAGGCACACCAGGCGGCGTTGGTTTTAAACGAAGCCCGCAAGTTCTTATGAAAGCAGGAGATGAAATTATAGTAGAGATCGAAAATGTGGGACATCTTGTAAATGTGGTTTTTGATGAATAATATAAATATAAATATAAGTAAAAGGTTAACTATTTTGTAAATATTTGATTGCAATATGAGCAAGTGGCTATGTTTATAAAAAATAAAGGTAGAAAAGTTACTTAATTATACTTCGTAAGATGTCATATAA
>JADGEY010000200.1:0-660 GCA_016744185.1 Emcibacteraceae bacterium
ATTCACTATAATGCTCGGCTCTTAAATTTGCAATATTTTCAAATTTTCCTTTTATAAAACTCTAGCAATTTTATCAAAAGCAGCTTCTAGCCTTTCCGTATCATGCACAAGAACAAGGCGGAAATAAGGTTTTCCTGGATTATAGCCTTCTTTATTATCTGTCGCAATATAAGAACCCGGCAATGTGCGAATACCAAATTTTTCCCATATTTCAAGCACAGTAGAGCGTCCATTTCCTGTTTCAAGCCAGAGACAAAAACCGCCGGCAGGACGAAAGAAATTCGCTTTGCCCCTTAAATATTTTTCCGCTAGATCAAATTTTTTACGGTATAAAGCTCTGTTTTCTACCACATGTTTTTCATCATTCCACGCCGCCGCAGACGCTGCAAGGCAAGGAAAAGTAAGAACCGCACCGCCATAAGAGCGGAGCTTTTTATAAGCCTGCATAATGTTAGGATCGCCCGCCACAAATCCGCTGCGCAAACCTGCAAGATTTGATCTTTTAGAAAGGCTGTTAAAACAAATTACGCCCCCAAAGGGATCAGAAGCATCTGCTTTGCCTTCTTTAACCAAAGACATGCAGGCTTCCAAAATGCCGGCGGGGGCTTTTTTATCCCAAATCTCACTATAACATTCATCACCCAGAAGAATAATGCTATA
>JADGEY010000200.1:669-1691 GCA_016744185.1 Emcibacteraceae bacterium
GGCTTCCAAAATGCCGGCGGGGGCTTTTTTATCCCAAATCTCACTATAACATTCATCACCCAGAAGAATAATGCTATGTTCCCTTGCAAAAAGGATAAGTTTTTTTAAATCATCAAGGCTCGCTACCGTACCATGAGGGTTTGAAGGACTACAGATAAAAATCATTGCTGTGCGTTCCAGCAGCTCTTCGCTTGCACTATAAAAATCGGGCATGAAATTATTATCTTTTTTCGCTTCAAAATAAACCGCATCTGCCCCAGAAAAAATCGCTGATCCCACATAAGGCTGATAAAAGGGATTCGGTAAAAGTACAGCTGGTCTTTTGCCTTTGATCTGCTGCGGCACAACAACTTGCCCAATAGAAAAAAGCCCTTCCCTGCTGCCATTGAGCGGTATGATATGATCTTCTGTCATCGTGCCTAATGGAATATCATACCGTGCGTTAAACCAAGAAAGGATCGCTTCTTGCCAAGCGGCTGTTCCGCCTACGGGGGGGTATCTATTTAAATCATGGCGATTCTTATACATAATTTCTGCCACAAAATCGGGAACGGCATGCTGCGGCTCACCCAGTGACATATTCAGAGCAGCGGACATATCTTTTGGCGTAATATGGTCAAGAAGTCTGCGAAGTCTTGGAAAGGGATAAGAGGGTAACATATTTACATTTTGGTTCAGCATGAAAGAATATTCCATATGGCTTAAGTATTGAAATGCGGCTCTACCAGAAAATTGAACATTAGAATAGAGCATAGGGTTTTTTAAAGCTCTAATCCTCTTCTATTTCTCTTGCTTCTTCTATCAGCATGATGGGAATGCCGTCTCTTACGGGGAAAGCAAGCCCTGCTTTTTTACTGATTAATTCTCCTGCTTTTTCATCATAAAGAAGCTTACCCTTGGTTACAGGGCAGGCTAAAACTTCTAATAATTTAGGGTCAAGTTTGCCGTAATTAATTTTTCTTATTTTTTCTTTTGTCATTTTGAAAAATATCTTTCTTTAAATTTTATGAAAAGAGCAAAAT
>JADGEY010000201.1 GCA_016744185.1 Emcibacteraceae bacterium
TTTTTATGAATGGTTTGGAAAAACTCTTTCCTCTTTGAACGAGGGAAATATTCTACAAGTCCCGTTACCTTATTTTCTATGGCATAACGAGCTGTGTGTTTTACAAATTGTTTTTGTGAGAAAAAATAGCCTATAGCAAAAAAATTAATCGCTAGAGAGAGCAGTAGAACAGCCCCAACCCATTTCATATTTACCTTTATTTCTTTCATCAAATTTTCTCTTAATTTTAAAATTAAAGCTTAATTATTATCCCTAAAATCATCAATTCCATTAAGTGCGTCAGAAATCATGACTTCAGCATATTCTGTATCCAGATAATTCATCTCATCAGCGGTTAAAGATTGGTCAAGACCACCAAAATAAAGCCCTAAAATACATGCAGCGGCAAGCCCAGAGATTCTTGGAATTAGGAAAGTAATAAATTTTGAAACAGAGACCTTTATCAGCTCACTGCTCATAAAAGATATTTTATTATCAAACTCCCTTTCGGGAATAGCCATAATATTATCCATTAAGCCCCGCGGCACTTGCCCCTCATAAATATTTTTATGACTTTTAAAAAAAATATTTAACTTATCATCACTCATAATATTGCATCTTTCACTGGTATAGGTTTTCACTGGTATAAATTTATTTTTTACCAATTTCTTTTAAAATTTCTTCTTTTTCTGGCAGCAAAATACTATTTAACGTCCGCCTTGCTCTTACAAGTAATGCCTCAACCGCACTTACCGTTACTTCTAAAGTTTCAGCGGCTTCTTTATTTGAAAGCTCTTGAATATAGCAAAGCATAATTGCTGTTTTTTGCCTTAACGGCAGCTGCTCTAAAGCCTTCATAAGCTGATCAGACCGTTCCTTATCTTGCATTTTCATATCTGCCCCTTGTTCATCAGAAGCTATATTTTCCGCTTCGTCCAGAGCAAATAGTTTTTTTTCTTTGCGTTTTACATCCAAACATAAATTTGTCACAACTCTATAAAACCAAGTTGTAAATTTCGTATTTTTAGCAGGATCCCACCGAGAAGCATAACGCCACACCCGAACAAAAGATTCTTGCATTACATCCTGCGCCAAATTTTCATCTGCCAAAAACTTAGTTGCATAGCCCAAATAACGCCCAATATGACGCTCACATAAAACAGCAAAAGCCACCCTATCTTGCTGCCCAATACGGGTCATAAGACTTTCATCACTTGTAGTTTTATAGCGCATCACTTCCCGATTATGATTTAACTTTTTAGCATCTATTTACTTAATTATACGTCTCAAAATCTAAAACCCGTCACTTTCTTTAAATAATTTTAAGAATATTTTCTGGTGGTCTGCCAATAACCGCCTTATTTCCGCTTACAACAATTGGGCGTTCAATTAATTTTGGAAATTTAACCATTGCTGCGATAAGATCTGAACGATCTAATTTATCATCAGATAGATTATTATCTCTATATTCCATCTCTTTAAGGCGCATCATTGAACGTACATCACCGCCAAGCATGTCCAGCACGTTATTTAAAACATCTTTTGAAGGCACGTCATTTAAATATTCTACAATCACTGGCTTGATGCCTTTTTCCTCTAACAAAGCCAAGGTTTGGCGTGATTTGCTACAGCGTGGGTTATGGTAAATTGTAACAGTCATCTGC
>JADGEY010000202.1 GCA_016744185.1 Emcibacteraceae bacterium
GAACAACGGTTGCTTGTTCATTTGGGTTGCAGTATGTACTTTCTTTTTTTTTTATCTGAGACCATAAAAATGGGGGGGGCTTGTTATTTGCTGGCCATTCCTCTGGCTGTATTTATTGTAGGTACATCAAATTTTTACAATTTCATGGATGGAATTGACGGAATTGCCGGGATAACCGGTTTGATTGGCTTTCTTTTGCTGGCAAATTACGGGAGATCTATTGGTGGGGATATACATTATATTATTTTCTGTCTTTGTATTTCAGCCTCTTGCATAGGTTTTCTATTTTTCAATTTCCCAAAAGCAAAAGTCTTTTTAGGGGATGTCGGCAGCATTTTAATAGGATTTGTTTTTTCCTGCTTAACCGTTTTATTGGCTCACTCTGCTATTGATTTTTTCATTATGGCTGGATTTATGCTTCCATTTTATATTGATGAGGTGTCTACAATGGTAGTTCGCCTAAAAAATAGAGAGTCGCTTATTATTGCGCATCGACGACATATATATCAATTATTGGTTAATGAAATGGGAACACCTCATTGGCTTGTTTCAGTAGGATATGGAATTTTTCAAGCTGCTGTCGGCTTGTCAGTCATGGCAGTTAAACCCTTAGGGATATCGGCCATTTTTTTAACCTATTTCATATATTCAATGTTATTTATAGTCATATCTTTATTTATCCGCTCTAAGCCTAACACTTCGAAAGAACATTAAACATGATGGGGAGCAATAGAATATCTTCATTGCACTTGTACAAAAAAACGGAGTTCATTTAAGTTAAAAACTTCTGAACTCCGTTTCTATAAAATGGTACCGAAGAGAGGACTTGAACCTCCACGCCTCGCGGCACTAGATCCTAAGTCTAGCGTGTCTACCAATTCCACCACTTCGGCAAAGCAAAAAAACTAAATTTGGTTAACCCTTATAGTTAAATAGAGGCTATAATGTCAAGAGGCAAATAAAAAAAATTACACGGTAAAATGAAAAGGCTCTGACAATCGCAATGAGAGTCAGAGCCTTTTAAAAAAGAACCGGCAGCGTTCTACTCTCCCACACAGTCTCCCATGCAGTACCATCGACGCTAAGGCGCTTAACTTCCGTGTTCGAGATGGGTACGGGTGTGGCCGCCTCGCCATTGCCACCGGTTACACTGGTCGGACCCGGAACTTCAGAAAGCTTTATTCTTGTCATGTTCCATGGGTCCAAATATGTAATCTGCTGTAGTAAACAAGAAACAAACTGTTTTGTTTCAATAACGCTATGCTATGTCGATATGTTGATGCAGATTTTAGTGAAATTCAAGGCGCAAGCAAAAGTTTTAAATAAGCTGTAGTCAACTACTGCGTTTTAAAACTTTTGTGAAGCAACGAAGAATTTCGCAAAATATGCGTCAACATCAAAGAATCTAAATTTATTCGTGGAAAAAAGTGGCTAAGCCTCACGACCTATTAGTACTGGTTAGCTCAACATGTTGCCATGCTTACACACCCAGCCTATCAACCTTGTAGTCTTCAAGGGGTCTTCAGTACTTACGTATGGGATATCTTATCTTGAAGTTGGCTTCCCGCTTAGATGCTTTCAGCGG
>JADGEY010000203.1 GCA_016744185.1 Emcibacteraceae bacterium
TAGGCGGCGAGGTCTTGAGAAAGCAGCGATACCGATCAAACCTAATCCAAACAACCCAAGAGAAGCGGGCTCAGATACAGTAGTAACAGCACTGGTTCTTACCAAGAAAGCTCCTATATTGTATCTTCTTTTTGTTCTAGCTTTATACGATTGCGATACAATGCCTTTATTCTCATATATCTCCTTGCCTTTATTCTCATATGTCCACTCTCCTAAATATATTGCTCTTACAGTGGAATCTTCATCAAAATCTACTTCCACATAGCCATATGTACTTGAAATCACCTCAAAATATGCACCTGAAAACACCTCAAAATAATCCCTTTTAACCTCGGTTTCCCCCATATAATTCACTAGTTTTCCAATCCCATTATTCTCTACATGAGCACCTTTTCTAGGGACATGTCCAAGCCAATTAATTACTAAAGTAACAAGTTCATCCTGCGTAGCAAAACGCCATCCATTTAGATCCCCCCCTACAGCAAGTCTTCGTAAAATTTCATTATATGACTGACCTTGAGTTTTAGTGACTTTCAACCAATCCAGAGAGGTTTTATCATCTTGCGTATAATCCCCCTTTGAAACAATAGTAGCAGATACATTTGCAGTAAATAATGCGAAAAAAATAAAAATGCCTAAAATATTTTTTTTAAATGAACTTAACAGCATTGAAGCAACCCTTCGGTTTAAATATTATTTATATTAGTAAATTAGCATATTATAATTCTTAATGTCAACTTAATTAACCTCCGCTTTCTGAGGTTTTGGAAAAACAATAATCAAAACTGTAAAGGTTTTTCAATTCTTTGGAATCCTCAAACGTGGCGGCAGGTTTTACACACAGGTCATTTCAGATGCTAAGAGCAGAACATTAATGCCCATCATAAGAGAAAAGGTTCAGCCCGATACTATTGTTTATTCTAACTGCTGGAGAGGTTATAATGTACTGGATGTATCAGAGTTCAAATATTACCGGATCAACCATTCAAAGTTATTTGCAAATAAGCGCAATCATATTAATGGAATTGAAAGTTTTTGGAACCAAGCGAAAAGGCATATGCGCAAATTTAATGGTATTCCTGCCAAGCATTTTCCGCTATTTTTAAAAGAATGTGAGTGGCAATTTAATAACCCAGAGCCAAAAGCTCAATTAAAATAGTTGAAGCAATGGGTTAAGAAATATATGGGCTGATTATCTAGGACAGCCCCTATTTAAAAATTACACAAAACATACATAATAGTGAAAAAACCTTCTAGCTCCATCACCTTTTGTAAATATACAACAGTGTAATGTTAAGTTTTTATAAGATAACTATACAAAAAAAGGACGGAGAATCTCCCATCCTTTATTTTTAATTTTTTTAATATAAGAGCCATCACTGTATAAAATGCTCCTCTCTATTTAAGCCCCTCGCCATTTAAGATAGGCGGCGAGGTCTTGAGAAAGCAGCGATACCGATCAAACCTAATCCAAACAACCCAAGAGAAGCGGGCTCAGATATAGCTTGACGACTTTATTTTGATTCAAAATT
>JADGEY010000204.1 GCA_016744185.1 Emcibacteraceae bacterium
TTCTTAAGCCGTTCAAGATTCACGGAATTAATAAAATCATCCATTTCCAAATCAGGATCAAACCCTAATTTTTTAAGGTCTGTTTCAAGACCTATACAAAGCACAAGATCTTCAAACCATGCGATAAATTCATTAATATTTATCACGCCTACCATTTGAAACAAAACATCGAAACGGGTTTTTAATTGATGAGATTCAATATAGGTTTTTTCTGCATTTTCATTACATAATGCGACTGCTGGAAAACATAAACTCACCGCATGACCATGCGGCACATTATGATGAGACGTTAGATAATATGAGAATGCATGAGGCGCAGTGGTTTTAGATATATTAATTGCTTGTCCCGCAAGATTTGATGCAAGGGCAAGCTGGCGATAAGCTGCCTTTGAGCTCTCTAAAATGGCAGGTTTTATATTTGGGACTAAAATTTTTATTGCAGATAAGGCATATTCTTGGCTTTCATCTGTCGCCCCAACAGCCCAATAAGATTCCATCGCTTGACATAAAGCATCCATCGCACAGGATGCAGCAATGGATGCCGGCATATCATAAAGATATGCACCGTCCACTAAACTTAAATCAGGGATAAGTTCGGGGCCGGCTAATGAATATTTTTTACCCTCTAAATAAATAACCGCAAAATGAGTAGCCTCACTTCCAGACCCTGCGGTGGTAGGAATAGCAACAAGAGGAAATTTAACGGCAGGTAGTGAGCTAGATGAAAGAATGCTAGCCTTCGCTTCATCTTCGCTCAAGCCTGTAAAAATTCTCACCGCTTTTGCAATATCCAGCGGCGTTCCGCCTCCCAGTCCAATGACAAGATCAGCGGAAAATTTTTGTGCTGCCGCACAGGCTAATTTAATATGTTCAAATTTGGGATTAGAGCTAAAGTCGGTAAAGATTTCGATCTGAATAGAGCGGGTATTCTTTGCTAAAATTTCAGATATCTCACTATTTTCCCATGCCCGCAGGCTTGCAATGATGAACAGGCGTTTAAAGCCATGTTCATCAATATATTTGACAAGCTCATCAGCAGATTTTCCATAGCAAATTTTTATATTCAACATTTTATGATTCAGGAATAAGCGTTAAAATTTCTTTGATGGATAAACAATCTTCATCAACTTCTTTTGAACGATCAAATCGAAGAATTTTTTCAGAAGTTCTATACATTGCAGGATAGGCTGCTCTTAACAAGTGATTAGCATGGATCACCACATTAAACCCTGCTTCCCCAAGGGCCGTATCGGTAATTTTATTATAGCCTGTCGGAACGCAGATTAACGGAGTATCTGAAAACTTTGATCTAAATATTTTACAAAATTCCAGAACTTCATCCGGCTCTTTAAGCCTGCTGTGAATCATAATACCATCCGCACCCGCCGCAACATAGGCGATTGCACGTTCAACGGCATCATCCATGCCTTTATCTAGAATCAGGCTCTCAATACGGGCAATGATCATGAAATCATCTGTGATTTGTGCCTTTTTACCTGTTCTTAGTTTTTCGGA
>JADGEY010000205.1 GCA_016744185.1 Emcibacteraceae bacterium
TGCGGTATTTATGTGCAAGTTTAAGTAAAATATTAGCATTCATCCTATGTAATTTCAGAGTTCCTAAGGGAAAAACCTCTTTTAAGAATTTAATTTTTAAATTCTGTGTTATATTCTTCATTGCTAAAAGAAGATATTTTTCATCGTTTGTTTTATCAAATTTCTTAAGATTTAAAGCTGCATATACAATATGATAATCAATCATCATACGATTGAATTTTTTATAACGTGTTATATCATCCCCACTGTTTTTGCTTTCGGTTTCAGCTTGTTTCATAGACTTAAAGGCAAGCTCAATATTGTCCATTGCATCTTTCAATAAAGAATGATCGTTTGGGCGGAACCTATTAAGATATTCACTTGTTTTTGCGATTAAATAATAATCTTCCGCAATAAGCAAGGGAGTTGCTCCACCATGCTTGAACAAGGTTTCAAAAGAATAAGTTTTCTGTTTATCAACCAGTGATATTTTTGCTCGTTTGATGGCACGTAATAATTTCTCCTCATCATTATTCATTACTCCATCTTCCATAAGACGCTTAGCGTAAACGGAATTTATGTTTGGGATTGGCCAATCTTTGAATTTAAGCTTTCCAGAATCTAATAAAAGAACTGTATCTGCCATTTCTTTTGTAAAACGCTCAGTAAGTTTTTTATCCGCTGCAGCAAAGCCTGAACAGCCAAGCTGCATTATTAAGATAAAGATTATTCCAATAATGAATTTCATTTAATTTCTCATTCTATAACTTAAGTATAAAGGGAGGTGACACCTCCCTTTATACTGTGACAGGTTAAATAGCTAAAGAAAACATGGATTCTTGCAATTCATCGTAAGAAAAGTCTTCTAAGGTTAGATATTGACCATTACTTAAATGAATAATTAAATCATCACCAACTTGCTGTGAATCCGATCTTATTTGATCTATATCTAGACTATCAATTCCATCCAACTGAATTGTATCCGTTCCAGATTCAAAGTCCGTTATAGTATCATGCCCTAAACTAATAATAAAAGTATCAGCTCCTTCCCCACCCGTCAATTTATCATCACCATTACCGCCAGATATGATATCATTACCAGAACCACCATTTATATAAACAGAAAGCTCTCCTGTAACAGAAATATTATCATCTCCACCATTGGCCTGAATAATATTTATTTCTTTTACAGAATTATTTCCAGATTGCGTAATATTTAATTGTTGAGCACCATCAGTTAAATTTAAAATAGTGACACCATTTTCTTGCTGTATAATCTGAGAACCATCAGTTAAATTAGTCACTTTAACCCCGAAATGATCTGCATCGAAGAAAACATCTCCTACTTCCCCTACAGACCCATCAGTCTTCGTATAAGAAGTAGTATTAACAATAACATTCCCTTTTACATTTTCATTAGCACTCGT
>JADGEY010000206.1 GCA_016744185.1 Emcibacteraceae bacterium
TACTTCGTATTCCTTATTTTAGACTTTTATAACTTTTTTGTCCGGAATAGTGTAGCCATATCAGAGTGGAATTTATTTCCTTAGAGTAACTTTTCGTTCCACTGGGCTTCAGACCCCTAGTAACAGCGATTAAAGAAAAAGGCAGCATCACTTTATAGCCCGCTATGATTATGATACAGCAGCCTGACCCTTGGTAATGGAGCGGTAACAAGCTATGATTATCATGATGATAATGCTTTAAAAAGCCTTTTTCATAACGTTGGGTCTTACCCAACAAAGGTACCAAACGTGACATAGGAATTGCTGAAGTCCCTTAAATATGGGGGCATTACCTAATAAATTACGCATTATTATTCCTCAATATTTTATGACAGTCCATACCAAGTAGAGCGACCACCACCATGCTTAACCAGTAAAGATTTTTGAACAAGGGAGCGAAAAGTTACTTTTAGGGTATTAGGGCTTGCTCCAAATTCTCGTACCATATCACGGCTTGTAACCCGGCCATGATCACGCACATAATCAAGAATATTAAGTGCTAATTCTGGCAATGTAACAAGAACGTTCTTCTCACGCTCAACTTTATCAGATAACCGCCGTTTTTGTTGTTGTAAGGCTTGCATAAAAAACATCAGCCATGGTTGCCAATTTGGGTTATCTGTGCGGATAGTCCCTTGAGTCTTACGAAGAGCAAGATAATAGCTTTCTTTGCTGTTCTCAACAACGCTTTCAAGGGAACTATACGGCACGTAAACATAACCTGCCTGTAATAGTAATAATGTTGTTAACACACGACTCAAACGCCCATTTCCATCTTGAAATGGATGGATTTCTAAAAAAATGACGATAAACACCGCAAGAATTAATAAGGGGTGAATACGACTAATTTCACGTGCCTCTTGCAACCAATCTATAAGCTCTCGCATGCGGTAAGGGGTATCAAAGGGAGTTGCTGTTTCAAATATAATCCCTACCATTTTACCATCAGCATCAAAAGCACCAACATCATTACGGATGGTTTTATATTCACCCCGATGCCTCTCATCTTTGTCACTATAACGTAATAAATCACGATGTAATTGCTTTATATGATTCTCAGTTATTGGTATATCTTTCCAAGATTGAAAAATCATCTCCATAGATTCAGCATATCCTGCAACTTCCTGCTCATCACGGTTTTCAAACTTCTTTATTTCTAATTTCCCTAAGAGTTTTTCGATCTCACGGTCACTAAGTTTACTTCCCTCAATCCGTGTTGAAGAGCCAATACTTTCAATAGTTGCCACACGTCGTAGAGCACTTAACCTTTCAGGAGCTAAAACACCCAAGGCACGCCAAGCACCTTTAAATTCATCTATTTCAGAGAGAAAAAGTAATAATTCAGGAGTGATTTCTATTGTAT
>JADGEY010000207.1 GCA_016744185.1 Emcibacteraceae bacterium
TTATTAGGCAATAAGCTCAGTAATTTCGAATACATGCAATTAGCATGTATTCTGGACTCACACTTTCCACAGCATAACAAATTAATACTAGAATCGTCATTACATGCAGAGCATTGGTGTGTGCTTATTACCGCGCTAGATGATTCACCCATATCAATAAAGTAAGAAATCCGATATAGTGATCAAATTAACACAATTCAGTGAAGATGCGTGTGCGGGAGTCGTGGCTCTCTGCAGTGATCTGACTCCAATTCAGTGATGATGACGATGCGGGAGAATGAACGCTCAGCGAATGCGGAATCCAATTCAGTGGGCAGGTCCAGGGAAGTCGGCCACGCTCCAGCAATTTTCTATGAAAAGCAAATTAATAGCAGAGATATGTATATGTATAATTAGATTTAATATCAAAAATCATACATATACTCGAATTAGCAATATATAGCTTTTTACTTAACTGAATATCTGACGGTTTTATATACGGACCACCGACAACCAAAGTGAAGTCAGGAGAATATCGTATATCCCAGAGAAGCAGCACAGAACCAGAAAACAATATTTCGATGTGAAGATCAAAATGCAAATTGATATTTCTATATATAGCGTATGAGGAAAAAACACGTCCGTGTAGTGCAAGAGGCAAAACACGAATGATGATGATGATGATGATGATGATGATGATGATGATGGTGATGATGATGATGATGATGGTGATGATGATGATGATGATGATGATGATAATGATGATGATGATGATGATGTTGCTAATACAAACCATCGTAGATTAAAGGATTGTTATTGAGATCGAATACTCCGTTATCCTGAACCTTGAACAACATGGAATCATCGGAAAACCTAGATTTAACCATCCTCAAGTGGACGGAGAAGTTACTAGGTTGAGTTTCCTCACCACTTTCCCCGCTATCGCCACTTGGCGCAGGTTTGCGGACCAGAAAAGATCCAGGGTGGTGTAGAGATTCGATGCCGCATATCTTGGTATGGTTGTCGGTGAGCCTGTGTCCCGGCTGTTCCTTCAAGATGAACATCGTTCTCGAATTCACTGGAGACTCTTTGTGTTCCACGAGGTCCAATGGCCTCTCTACGTCAAAATACCCAGATGTACTGACGTGTAGTGCCAACGAAGAATTATTCATATTCTTCAAGAACTTGTAGTAAATTACTGAGTGAGGTTTGTATGTATATATATATACATATATTATACTATGTATAGACCATTAGAAAGTAGTCGACTAAAAAGTTATATATATATATAAAATATTTGGATAAGAATTTAGATAAGAATTTCTTGTTGTATCTAAATAAACTTATTTTATAATAATAATATATTATAT
>JADGEY010000208.1 GCA_016744185.1 Emcibacteraceae bacterium
GCATAAAATGCATTACTAATAGCTTCGAATAATGGTTGTAATCCTTGTGCATTATTTGAAGGTTTTGGCAATTTTTTAACACGATTAAAAATATTTAAAGTAAGAGTTTGAGGAGTATTTAAATCCATTAATAATTCCAATTTAGTTTGATATTACGCATTGCTGCGGTAATGCTCCCCAAAAACATATGTTTTCAAGATATAATATAATTGAAGCCTATAATCTATTTTATTACATAATTTATGATTATTAAGTAAAAATAAACGGTTTAGACAATGTCTAATTAATATCCGCTTTGGGTTCAAAGCAGTCCTTCAATGAAGTTAAACTATAGAGTGTGATTAATCAAGACTCACGTAAAAAGAGGGCGAGTAAAAATATTTCTAATATTTTGTTAAGTTTGAAATATAAAAAAGGCGGTCTAATCAGATTAAACCGCCCAAAACTAAGCTCTCGGGGAAAGAGCTTTAGTTTGTAATAGGATTCTATTAGAAAAAATATAATAAGTAAAATAGTTTGTTTTATTATGAGAATTAAGGGCATTTTTTCTTCGAAAACCGTTCAATCATGCGCTAAGGGATTTTAAAGAGCAATCCCTAAGCTTTACCGAACCAAAATAACATTCTAAAAGCCTCCGCTATTTTCCTTTTATGTCATAAATGCCAGTCAGGAAAAAGCTACAGCAATTTTTTAATATCATTTTGTTTCAGCCCTGCGGGTTTCAATCTCTAATGTAAGAATAAGGAGTGGCTGCGCCACGCTCTAAGAGGTGTTGCTTGGACAAATAAAGTGGCGCAAAATTTTATAATTTAGAGAACCTAAAGAAGCAACCCTGCAAGCAGGGTTCTCCAGTCGTGCCTCCTTACGATCAAAGATGCGTCTTTAGAACCTATAAATTAACAATTTTTTTATCGCCACTTCATTAGCCCAAGCAACATTGGTTGGGGAACGGAATGGTAGAAAAATACATAAATATTAACTCAAAAAAGACATAGTGAATAATATAATCATTTATAATAAAAAATATAAATTCATATATTTTAATTTAACGATTATTTAATTTAATTTAATTAGTTGTTGTTGAATCACAACAAGGCACAATATCGAATATAATATATCGAATTTGAAATTATTTATTTTTAAAAGGGAAAACTTAATATTGCAATGAATATATTTAAATATTCGTTAAATATCCGTTAAATAATGAATATGAATGATATCTTAATCAAACCATTAGGTAATTGAGAACCCAATCTATTATATATGCACCAAATATGAGAGTGTGAGATAGTTATAGATATAAAAG
>JADGEY010000209.1 GCA_016744185.1 Emcibacteraceae bacterium
TATTTGATATTTCAAAATTATTTACATCTATTTTTAAAAAATCTTTTGCAATTTTTACCGCATCTGACATTTTTTCATCAGCCAAACAATAATAAATTAAATTTAGTAAATCTCCACAATGTTCCCCATTTGCAAAATCTGACCATTGCCCTGTATTTAAATTCACCACTAAACTATTGCCTTTTCTTCCCGATATATCACCAGCTTTATAATATTTACCTAACTTCCTGCCATCAGGCAGGCAGGTTTGCGCAATAGTGGTTGATATTTGCACAAGATTTCTTGCGATTTCTGGAACTGTAAGATCAGTCATTATTAATTCCCCTTTTTAAAAAAGTATGAGTCATTTATTGCTAAAAAGCAATCTTAAATTTTTGTGTTCTTTTAGGTTCATCAAGAAGATCAAACTTCTTAACATCATTTTCTAAATAGCCTTGATAATTTGATAATTTTGCATTTTCTAAAATATTTTTAGGAGTTAAAATTTTCCCTCCTAAATGATAATACCACGGGTGACCAGATTTATAATTATTTAACATTAGTTGCCCCCTATGCTGCAAATAAATCAATTTGTATTAATTGCGTTTCTTCTTTTCTCTTTTCTTGAAGAGCTGAAAATTCACATGTAACAATTTCACAAGAAGGCTTTACACCTTTCCAATCATCTTTATACATTGAACAATCAATACCAACACCAAAAGTTAAATCAATCCCCGTTTCTTGATTTAACACAAGGTATTTTTTTTTATTACTTTCAAGCTGCCCCGTTCTATCTGTTTTATAATTTATATTCATACAATCTTGAAAGAGGCGTTCACCAGAATATAAAAAAGGGCTAGAATTTTGTGGAATAATAAAAGCTCCATATTCTGCTAAATCGCTTGCAATGTCGATTAAAGCATATTCGAATAATTTTCCCGTATAACGAGGGGCAATATTCCCACGCATTGAAAAATTACCAAAAGGGGGATTACTAATAACACAAGAAAAATTCATTTCTTTTAATAAGGCTTGAATTTCAGAAGAAAAGATATCTCCACAAATCCAAGTGGCTTCTGGTAAAATCTTTCTTCCAACTGCCACATATTCAGGATTAAGTTCAACACAGACAATATTAATTTTATCATCTCCATGATTTAAGTGATGCAAATATGAAAATGATAAGATGCCAATGCCAGCGCAAAGGTCTAATATATTATTTCCATAGATTTCTAATTTAAAATCATTTGCCAATTCCAAAGGGGTAAAATGGGC
>JADGEY010000020.1 GCA_016744185.1 Emcibacteraceae bacterium
ATATAAAATATGTTAAAGAAGTAAATGAAATACGAAACTTTGGAGAGAATTAGTGCCCCGTAAAAATCATCTATTTACAAGTGAGTCTGTTTCAGAAGGTCACCCTGATAAGGTTGCGGACTGTATCTCTGATGCTATTTTAGATCGTTTTTTAGAAGTCGACCCTGAATCGCGCGTGGCAGTTGAAACAATGACGACAACGAACCGAGTTGTTCTTGCTGGTGAAGTTAGGGGGCCTGCCTCTATTACGAAAGACGTTATGGAAGAAGCGGCCCGTAATGTGGTGCGTAGAATTGGTTATGAGCAGGACGGATTTCACTGGAAAAAAATGGCAGTGGATATTCACGTTCATGCCCAATCCTCAGATATTGCAAGAGGCGTTGATGCCGCGCAGGGCAAAGATGAAGGAGCGGGAGATCAAGGCATTATGTTCGGTTTTGCCACCAATGAGACGGTTAGTTATATGCCTGCGCCACTATTTTATTCTCATGAAATTTTAAAATCTTTAGCCCGTGAACGTCATGCTTCAAATAATGGTGAAATTGGTCCTGATTCAAAATCACAAGTTTCTTTAAGATATGAGAATGGCGTGCCAATTGGCGCTGCCTCTATTGTTGTCTCTACCCAGCACGGCGCAGAAGTTAGTCAGGAACGGGTTCGGGAAATTGTCCTGCCTCATATTAAAAATACTCTAGCAGAAGGCTGGATGCCGCCCGAAGGTGAGCTTTATATCAATCCAACAGGGCAGTTTATTATTGGTGGTCCTGACGGTGATGCGGGGCTTACGGGACGCAAGATTATTGTTGATACTTACGGCGGTGCTGCGCCCCATGGCGGCGGGGCTTTTTCGGGAAAAGACCCGACTAAGGTTGACCGTTCTGCCGCCTATATATCACGCTACCTTGCCAAAAATATCGTTGCAGCAGGGCTTGCGGATCGCTGCACTATTCAGCTTTCTTACGCTATTGGTGTTGCAAAGCCGCTTTCCTTATATGTTCGCTTTCATAATACGGGGCGGGTTGATTCTGCAAAACTTGAAAAAATTCTAATGGAACTGGTTGATCTAAGCCCTCAAGGGATTAGGCAGCATTTGCAGCTGAATAGACCTATTTATGAACGTACTGCAGCCTATGGTCATTTTGGTCGCCGCCCCGAAGAAGATGGTGGTTTTTCATGGGAACAGCTTGATCTCGTTCATAAGCTTAAAGCTGAATTTTAAGCGAGACATAAAAACACTAAACCTCTATAAAGCGCTATGATGAAAAATTTAGAAGATATTAAAGGCAGCCGTTTTTATGGCAGGCGTTTGGGCAAAGCGCTTGGTGAAGACCAGCGTATCCGCCTTTCTAAATATTCAAATGAAATCGGTATTGAAGTCCCTCTTAAGGGAGTAATCATTAACCCAAAAGAGCTTTTTTCTAAAGCTCAAAATGAATATTGGCTTGAAATTGGTTTTGGCGGCGGCGAGCATCTTTGTGATCAAGCCTTGATGCATCCTCATGCTGGAATTATAGGCTGCGAGCCTTTTATTGCAGGGGCATCTAGTCTTTGTGGGCATTTAGATCAGCAAAATCAAACCTATGCTTCTAAAAAGATAGAAAACCCAAATAATATACGGTTCTTTCTTGATGATGCGAGGCTGTTAATGGACGCTCTGCCAGACCATATTCTATCAAGAGCCTTTATTCTATTTCCAGACCCTTGGCCTAAAAGCCGTCATCATAAAAGACGCATTATTAGCCAAGGAAATTTAAAAGCTTTAGCCCGCATTATGAAATCTGGGGCGATTCTTCGTATTGGTACAGACCATCAGGATTATTGCCGCTGGATTATGGCTCATCTTTTAAGTAATGATGATTTTACGTGGGTTAATTCAAACCCTGAGGAATATCATGTTCGTCCGAAGGATTGGAAGCTGACACGATATGAAGAAAAAGCGGAGCAGCAAGGGCGAAAAAGCTCTTACCTTGATTTTATTCGAAATGAATGAAATGGTAATATAAGAGCTGGCTTTAAATGTAATAACCTTGTACTTTTAAAGATGGGATATAAAAAACAATTGAGAGTGAGAATAAAAATGACGCATTACTCTGAAATCAAACATAAGCTTGAACAATCTCCTAAAAAATGGCTTGTGACAGGCGCAGCGGGTTTTATTGGCTCAAATTTGCTTGAAACTTTATTATTGTTAAATCAGCAAGTCGTTGGTCTGGATAATTTTTCTACAGGGTATCAGCATAATTTAGATGAAGTTAAAAATATTGTAACGGAGGCGCAATGGAAAAATTTTACCTTCATTAAAGGTGATATTAGAGATTTTGAAACATGTGAAAAAGCAGTTAAAAATATTGATTATATTCTGCATCAGGCGGCATTAGGTTCGGTTCCTCGCTCAATTGATGACCCTATTTTAACAAATTCAGCAAATATTGTGGGATTTTTAAATATGCTAACAGCGGCTAAGAATGAAAATGTGGAAAATTTCATTTATGCCGCTTCTAGTTCGACTTATGGGGATCATCCTGCGCTTCCCAAAGTTGAAGAAGAAATCGGCAGACCGCTATCTCCTTATGCGGTGACGAAATATGTGAATGAATTATATGCCGATGTTTTCAAACGTACTTATGATTTTGATAGCACGGGGCTACGGTATTTTAATGTTTTTGGAAAACGTCAAGATCCTGATGGGGCTTACGCCGCCGTGATTCCAAAATGGACGGCAGCAATGATCGCAGGGGAAGAAGTGATCATAAACGGCGACGGCAGCACAAGCCGAGATTTCTGCTTTATTGAAAATACTGTTCAAGCCAATATTTTAGCAGCAACCGCAAGCAAGTCTGGGCGTAATCAAGTTTATAATGTTGCGGTTGGTGGGCGAATGTCTCTTAATCAGCTCTTTATTTCAATTAAAGAATCGCTCTCTGAAAATCAGATTTTTTATAAAAAAGACTCTGTTTTTAAAGAGTTTAGAGTGGGTGATATTTTGCATTCTCAAGCAGATATTTCAAAAATAAAAAACCTGCTAGGATATTCACCAACATATGACATTCATCAAGGTATTTTAAAGGCAATGACTTGGTATAAAGACAGTTTAGCGTGAATTTGCGATAGCCATTAATGCAATCTAAAATTATTTCAAGACTTACATTTTCTATAGTATCTTGACAATAATTTAAAATACCGTAAAACACTCCTATATTTGATGTTAGCCTCTGTGGTGGAATTGGTAGACACGCCGGATTCAAAATCCGGTGCTTTACGGCGTGCCAGTTCGAGTCTGGCCAGAGGTACCACATCAAAAAGAGGTACCACATCAAAAAGAGGTACCACATTAAATATCATTTTCTTTCTTTTGCGTAAAGCTTTGTAATATAATGATGTTTTTTTGTTTATAGAAATTTTTTTTCCTTTATAATGCTCTATATAATAAGAACCACAGCCACAAAACCTAACATTAGAAAAGAACATCATGGTTATAAATGAGTTATTGACAAGACTCGCCTCTTGCCAAAAGAGCGCGAAGAGTAATCCTTTGAGCAGCCCTTACCAATTATTAGGGCTTGAGATTTCAGATAAAATTTCCTGCGGCATGTTTAATGAAGATGCCATCGATGATATGATTTTAGATCTGACAGCGACAGGGCTGCAAAGCCGTACAGACCGCGCGAAAGATTATATCGGCACTACAGATAGAGAGCTTAATAAAAAATCTCTTTATGATAAAATCAGTGCGATTGCTCAAAAAAATTCCTTCTTAGAATTTTCTCAAATGATGGAACGTCAGATTGTGGGGATTGTCCTAACAGCTCATCCGACTTTTGGTTTTCCGCCCGATATTTATAAAATCTTAGCCTCCCAACTTGAAAGCGGAGAAAGAGATCAAGAGGCTTTTAAAAAGAGCTTGATGAATATTTCTCGTCCCGATACAGGGCTTACCTTAGAATTTGAAAATGATGAAGCGAGGAAAGCTCTTCAAAATTTAAAAGATGCCATGGCAGAGCTTTATAAAGAAACTTTTAAAGTTGCCCTGAAATTTTATCCCGATGATTTTACAAAGTTAGAGCCAAAATTAGTCTCTATTGCCACTTGGGTGGGCTTTGATTTGGACGGGCGTACGGATATTACATGGCTTACATCGCTTAATTTTCGCTATCAAATGGCGCTGGCGCAATATGAGGCATATGTGGCGGACTGGAAAAAAATTGAAAAGCTAGCGGCAGATAAGGGGGGAGATAATAACGATATTCTTTGCCTTCGTGGTTTATTAGAAGACCAGCTTGCAAATTATAAACAAGATTTAGCGCAGCTGCCAAATGATCCTGATGATTTGCCAGCGGTTCATGAGTTTAGTAGCTATATGGCAAAAAGCCGTGCGGGAAAGGCTGGCACTTCTATCCCTGCATCTCTTGACCGTATTATAAACAAAAAAGAGCTTTGCGCCGAACTTCTTGCAAGCCTTCTTGTCTTTAAGGCTAAATTCTTATCTTTTAAAGCAGGAACGGCGCATATTCATTTTCGCTTAAATTCTGTACAGCTTCATAATGCAGTGCGCCCGCTTGTGACGATGGAAAAAGACCCCGATGCAAAAACTCTGAAAAGACGCTATCTGTCGGCTATTTCAAAATTACTGGTTAAGGTAAAGCCGCAAACCGTTGGCTTTGAAAATGTAGCGGTGGAGATGACCTCTGCAAAACGTCTTTTCATGCTGGTACAGCAATTCCAGAAATATATTGATGTAGCAGCCCCGATTAGGTTCTTAATCGCAGAATCAGATACGCCTTTCACTGTGCTTGCAGCTCTTTATTATGCAAAGCTTTTTGGGGTAGAAAATACGGTTGATATTTCACCTTTGTTTGAAACCGATGTTGCGCTGGAACGGGGCGCGAAAATTATCGAAGAGCTTCTGGAAAACCCGCATTATATGTCTTATGTCAAGGCGCGCGGAAGGCTGTGCGTTCAGGCAGGATATTCAGATGCAGGGCGTTTTATGGGACAAATCCCAGCAGCTATGGGCATTGAAAGATTGCGGATGAAGCTTATGCAGCTTTGGAAGAAATTTGATTTAGAGGGCGTTGAGCTTGTCATGTTTGATACGGGCGGCGAATCTATTGGGCGGGGGGCGCATCCTGATGGTTTTGGCGGCAGGCTTAAATATATGCATAGCCCTGCGAGCCGTGATCTTGCCGCTGAGAATAATATTTCTTATAAACAAGAATTTGCTCTTCAAGGGGGCGATGGATTTTTTTGGCTTTCAACCCCCGATATGGCTCTTGCTACTTTAACAAGGGTGATTGAAAGCGAGTTAGAAGAAAACACAAAAATAAAAGAGCGAGAAATAGACTGTTTTTATACTGATACAGATTGGTCGCTCGATTTTTTTCTGAGCGTTAAAGAATATCACACAGCTTTATCCGAAGATCCTGATTTCTTGTCGGTTATTTCCTGCCTTGGGCCGAACATGATGTATCCTTCTGGATCACGCATGACAATTCGGGCGGAAGCAGGCAGCACAAAGACGAAAAGCCTGAAAAGATTATCCCAGATTAGAGCCATTCCCAATAATGCTTTATTGCACCAATTGGGCTATCTTAATAACACCGTTGGCGGCCTTGGCGGCGCTATTGCCCGTGATCCCGATGCCTTTCAAAAGATCTATGAAAATAGCGAGCGACTGCGCCATATTATGCGGGCTGTTCATGCCGCGCGTGATGTGACCGACATTGATATTTTTAAATCTTATATCCGCCTGTTTGATCCTTTGTTCTGGCTTGATTGTATGTCTGCGGGGACGGATCAATGTGATGACCATAAACGAATGAGACGGCTTGCCGACCACCTCGGCGGGCTTGGCATTGATGAAAAATTACGCCGCCAGCTTCGTATATTTAGGCAAGATGATATTGATCTAAAATTCAGCTTAAACTTGCATCCTGATGATGTTCCAAGCTATAGACTGCCCGAAGATATGCGCCAGCGTTATAAGCTCCTTCATGTGCTGCGTCTTGCTCTGATTCAGCGGATATTTATTTTGGTGACAAGAATCCCACGGTTCTCAAATCATCAAGGCATTACAGTTCGGGATTTGGTTAGAGAGATTTTAAAATTTAATATTGACGGCGCTCTTAAATTACTGCGGGAAATTTATCCCATGGAAGCTGCGGACTATTTAAGTCTCGATAACCCAGAAAATGCAACTTATAAAGGGGATCATTCTCATGGCTATGAATATGAAAATAAACAGATTTTTGATAAGATAGAACGGCATTTTGACCGCCTTAGAAAAATATCAATGGGGCTATCTGGCTATATTGGTTCTATGGGCTAGTTAAGAAGGGGGAGGCTAGCTTAGGAGTTAAGGGCGAGGTATCTATGCGGTATCCGCCTGCTTCTGTGATGATAATTTTAGCATCTTTTGGAATTTCTTCTATTTTCTGGCGCAGACGGTAGATATGAGTTTCAAGCGTATGGGTACTTATTTGATGATTATATCCCCAAATTTGCCCCAGTAATATCTCGCGCGTGACAGGTTTGCCGCCCGCCTTTTGAAGAAATTTGATGATGTTATTTTCTTTTTCTGTCAGGGCAATTTTATCACCTGTATCCCTATGGGTAAGGCATTTTTCGGCAGGCTTAAAAAGATAAGGACCAACTGTAAAAGAAGCGTCTGCACGCTGAGAATATTGTCTTAAATGCGCCCGAATGCGAGCCAGAAGAATCCCAAATTTAAAAGGCTTGGTCACATAATCATTTGCCCCCGCATCAAGTCCAAGGATTGTATCTGCTTCTGAAATATTGGCGGTTAGCATGATGATAGGAGCTGTAATATTTATTTTTCGCATCATGCGGCATGCTTCACGTCCATCAATATCGGGCAGCCCTATATCTAAAATAATAAGATCAAAACTTTCATTTTTTGCAAGCTCTAGCGCCTGCATAGCTGTCCCTGCTTCAGATACTATAAACTCTTCGTGAAAACGCAGCTGCTGCGCTAAAATCCTCCGAAGCATTTCATCATCGTCACACAGCAAGATACGGTAATTAGACATGGAGCTTTCCTGTTATAATCTACAGTGTTATAATCTACAGTAATTTTATTTAGTGTAGATTTTTTAAAATTTGGCTTTTTTTACCATTGCTTTCTATATAAACTACAAATTATTTACTATTATATGAGGATAAAGGGTTTTATTTCAATGGTTAGATCAGATAAAGCTAAAATTTTTGATTTAAATAAGATCATTATCAGCTGTGAACGGGCGGCATCTGATTTGCGTAGGGGTTTACCTGTCATTATTGACGGCATTGATGATTCTTTATTGATGATGGCGGCAGAATTTGTGACAGATAGGCGGCTTTCTCAATTTAAAAAAATGCCTAAATATGAGGTTATGATAGGTCTTAGTTATGAAAGAGCCAATATTCTGAAAGTCCCTCCTAGAAGCGGCGGTGCGGCCCTTATCCAACTATCGGATCATATGAGCTGCGCTATTTTACAATCTATGGCAAATCCCACAGATGATTTAACAATGCCGATGAAAGGGCCTTTTAAGGTTGCAGCGGAGCAAAGCAGATCTTCACATGAAGCAGGGCTAAAGCTTTGTAAAATCGCAAGGCTTCTGCCCGCCGCCATTTTTATAACATTAGATAAAGAAGATGCCACAGCTTTAAAAGCTGATCTTTTATCTGTTCAGGCGGGCGCTATCATGGATTTTGACTTTACCGCCGCATCTGACCTTAAAATTGCAAGTTCTGCTAAAGTTCCGCTTGAAGGAGCGCAGGAGGCTGTCCTGACCGCCTTTCGTCCTGATGATGGCGGCACAGAGCATTTTGCGGTTATCATTGGCAATCCTGACCGCCAAAAACCTGTGCTAAGCCGTATTCATTCGGAATGTTTCACGGGTGATCTTCTTGGGTCGCTTAAATGTGACTGCGGGGATCAAATGCGCGGCGCGGTTAAATTCATGGCAGAAAAAGGCGGCGGAATACTTCTTTATCTTGCTCAAGAAGGGCGAGGCATTGGTTTGATTAATAAAATGAGAGCCTATGAGCTGCAAGATCAGGGCTTTGATACAGTGGACGCTAATGAAAGACTAGGCTTTAGATCAGATGAAAGAATATTTAAGCCTGCCGCCCAAATGTTAAAGCTTCTAGGGTTTTCGGCGGTTGATCTTTTGACCAATAACCCAGATAAAAGTGCAGGACTTGAAGCTTGTGGCATTAAAGTTCGGCGGCGGATAGAACATAAATTTCCTGAAAACCCTCATAATGCTCATTATTTGGAAACGAAGAAAAAACGCTCTGGGCATTTGCTTTAAACCTCGGTCATTTTATAAAGCCCCGAATAGCTGCAATGCCGGCGGCATTTTTAATCTCTGAAATATTATCTTCATTCAGACCGCCAAGGGCGTAAAGGGGCAGCTTTATACGCTGGCAAATTTGGCCGAATTCTTTTGCGCCAATGGTTAGGCTGGGATCATTAAAACTTTCAGGGTGGCTAGACGTTGCAAAGACAGGGGATAAAAAAGCCACATCTGGAAATAGAGAATGAGCTTCTTTGAGAGAGGCTTCGCTATGGCAAGAGATGCTTATAAAAAATTCATTTTTTAATTTTGGAATTTCAGACAAGCGGTATTCAGGCAGATGAAGCCCGTCTGCGTTTAAATTGCGAGCAAGCTCTTCATCATTCGCTATGCCAAAGAGTAGATTGTTTTTTTTACATATTTTCTGAACATGGACGGCGGTTTCTGCTCTGTCTTTTATGTCATAATCTCTAAAAATAATGTAAGAATCAGGGGGGAGATGGGCAATAATTTTTTCTGGGTATGGCACAGCTTGATGATCGGTTATCATAATAACGCTGGGCAAAAAAAGAGCATTTTTTTGCGCAGGATGCCTGATACGATAACTCTTATTGAGATCGGCTGAAAGAGATGCTAATTTCGTCCACATATTATCTTTATAGCAGGAATAAAAAATTTGACCAGAAATCTTGAAATTGTAAAGCTGAAAATAATCGCCGCTGCAAAAGAAGCTGGTCGGGACGGCGGCTCTGTTCAGTTAACGGCCGTTTCAAAAACTAAATCCATAGAAGAAATTATACCTACCCTTAAAGCAGGGCAAAGAATTTTTGGTGAAAATAAAGTCCAAGAAGCCTCGCAAAAATGGCAGGTTTTAAAGCAGCAATTTTTAGATATTGAGCTGCATCTTATTGGCGCACTTCAAACAAATAAAGCCCGTGAAGCGGTAAAGACTTTTGATGTTATCGAAACGCTAGACCGTCCAAAACTTGCCCGTACTCTTGCCCGCATTTTTAAAGAAGAAGAGATGAGCTGTGATCTTTATATCCAAATCAATACGGGATCAGAGCCACAAAAATCTGGAATTTTACCCAAAGATGCCGATGCTTTTATTAAATTATGTATAGAAGATTTGGGGCTTCCTATTGTAGGGCTTATGTGTATTCCGCCCGCAGGGGAGAATTCTGCGCCTCATTTTGAAAGTCTTAAAAAACTTGCTTCTAATCATGGGATTTTAAATCTCTCGATGGGAATGAGCAGTGATTATGAGGGGGCTATTGCGCATGGCGCAACCCATGTGCGTGTTGGAACAGCTCTTTTTGGCGCACGAAATATTTGAAAAAAAAGCCCTGCTATAATTTAAGCAGGGCAAAGTGTTGGAAGATATCAGACGGTTTAAGGTTACCCCAAACCAGCCTAATGAATATCAGCATTTCTGCCAATGAGGTGAGAGTTTGAATAAAACTCTAAAAAAATGTTGGTTTAATGAGTATGAATTTTGAGTGTTGTATCAGGTTTTAAGATAGGTAAGATTTCTAATAAATCTTCTTTTTTAAGAGCAATGCAGCCTTGCGTGCCTTTAAAATCATCATTTGCCACATGAAGGAATATTGCGCTGCCTTTCCCCGCTTTTGCAGGATCATCATTATGCCCAAGAACCACGATCACATCATAAATATCATCATCACGCCATAGGCTTTCTGTGCTTGCATGATAGGGCAGCATTACAGGTTTATTATAAAGCTGATCCCTTGGATCATCACACCAGCCATCTTCTTCTAAAAGCGCCATCATCGGGACTTCGGTATAAAGAGGCGCGCTTAATTTATCAAAGCGGTAAAATACACTGCGAAGGGGAAATTCTCCTGCCGGCGTTTTATGATCGCCTTCTATTTTTGCATGTGTCATGCCTTCTTTTCCTAGCGCACAAGGGTATCTCTTTGATCCAAAGATAAGCTCTCCTCTGGCAGGGTTTCCCGCTGTTGGTGTGACAATAATTTCCATGATGAAATCCTCTAAATTTTATGCTTATTTAATCAACTACATGTTTCTTTAATCAAGCACGCAGGCAAGAACAACATATCCAATCGCCATAGGAACAAACCCTGTAAAGAATGCGGCAACGACCGTTCCGATGCGAATAACGCCCACATTAACATCTGTATAATCGGCAAGACCTGCGCAAACGCCGCTTATTTTGCTATTTCTTCTGTTAAGGCGAAATTTGTTACTTGTCTCTTCTCTGTCATATCTATAAGTCATTATATTCTTTCCACTTCTTAAACTTAATATTCACCCCTCCCCATGATGAATTTATTTATTTTTCAAATCATCAATTTCACGTTTTAAGCTATATTCTTTTGAGGTTACATGCGCTTCTGCGCTGCGTAATCTACGCTCTATTTCACGAAATTTATGCCTTACATCCCGAATAGTTGTTTTGGGCTTGATGCGAACATCCCGCCAAAATTCATCTTCTTCTTTACTTTCAAATAAATCACCTGGTTTTGGCTCTAAGATCCATGCCATGATGACATAAGCAACGATAAGAAAAGGAGCCGCTCCCATAAAGAAAAGAAGTATCGTTAATATTCTGAGAATCCCAATATCAAGCCCTGTATAATCTGCAATTCCCGCACAAACGCCGCTGAATTTCGCATTTTTTTTATCAAGATATAACTTGTTGTATTTTGGCGGCTCATTTTGATATTTATAAGCCATCATCTTGTTCTCCATTCTGGATTTTCCGTATCTAAAATGCGTTCGATATTTGTAATGCGCCCTTCAATTCTTTCCGCACTATCCCAAAGCTCGGCTAAGATTTTTTCATCTTCTCCTGTAAGGCTCTTTAGGGATTTCCATTTTGTTATATAATGGAAAATAATAAATAAAGGCAGTACGATGACAACGAGTAAAATTGGAACAGTATCCATAATCTAAATCCTTCCTCTGACCTCTCCCTTGCACTAATGCAAAGGGAGCATCTTATTTTCATTTCTTTGTTTCTGTTTTAGAATTTTTAGCTATTTTTGCTTTAAGCTCTTCAAGTTCTGCGGCTACTTTTTCTTGTGCTTCAAGGTCTGCAAATTCTTCATTTAAAGTTTTGGCGCGTCCCATATCACTGGCTTCTACAAGGCTTTCTGTGTCTTCTACACGTTTTTCAACTCCGTCAAAGCGTGTCATAATATCAGAGATTTTATTATTATAGAGGCTGCGGCGTACTTTAAGCTGAGATGCAGCAGATTGCTGTCTTTCGCTAAGAGAACGTTTTTTTGCTTTGGCTTCTTTGATTTTATTTTCAAGATTTAAAATATCTGTTTCATATTTTGTAAGGGCTTCTTCTAAGGGCGCACGGTCACCTTCTAAGCTTTCTACCATTTCAGCAAGTTTTGAACGCTCAATAAGTGCACTTGATGCAAGGTCTTCACGATTTTTGCTTAGAGCAAGTTCTGCTTTTACATACCATTCTTTTTGAGCATTTTCGAGGCGAACAAGATGACGCTCTAGTTCTTTACGGTCTGCGATAACTCTTGCTGCGCTTGAACGCACTTCTACAAGAGTATCTTCCATTTCTTGAACCATAAGGCGGATCATTTTTGCGGGATCTTCAGCCCTATCCAAAATGTGGTTAAGGTTTGAATTCACAATATCTGTAAGGCGGGTAAAAATTCCCATTTTCAGTCTCCAAAATAACTTTTTAATATTTTCAAATTTGCACCCCATCAGAACCCCTCTGCCAGAATACATTTAATGGTTCTATCATTGCAGAAAGCGTGCCAAAAATATGAAAATGCCTAATAGGTTGATTTTGAAAGGTATTTTTATGTTTCAGGTTTTTATAGCTTTTTTAAATATAGCGATGTACACTAACTATTAATATTTTACCCTAAAGGTTAATAAATTGATTGAAGATGAAACCCAACAACAAATACTTATCGGCGAAAGTCCGGCCTTTTTAGAAATTATAGACCAAGTATCCATCGCCGCCCGTCATGGCAGACCCGTTCTTATCGTGGGGGAGAGGGGAACGGGAAAAGAACTTATCGCGGGAAGGTTGCATTTTCTTTCTAAGAGATGGGAAAGGACGTTCGTACAAGTGAACTGCGGTGCTTTATCGGAAAGTTTGCTCGATTCTGAATTATTCGGACATGAAGCAGGCTCTTTTACAGGGGCGACAAATAAACGTATTGGGCGATTTGAAGAAGCCGATAAAGGGTCGATTTTCCTAGATGAAATCGGAACGATCTCTCTTTCGACTCAGGAAAAAATATTGCGCATTACTGAATATGGCTCATTTCAAAGGCTGGGCGGCAGTAAAACCTTGCATGTTGATGTGCGCCTTATCGGAGCTACAAATATTGATCTTCCGACAGCTGCCGACCTTGGGGATTTTCGCCGTGACCTGCTCGACCGCCTTGCCATGGACGTGGTCACTCTGCCGCCGCTGAGGGCTAGAAAAGAAGATATTATTACTCTTGCCTATCATTTTAGCCAAAAAGCAGCGCAGGAAAGAAACTGGATGAGTTTTCCTGGTTTTTCAGATGATATTATTGAAGAAATCTTAGAATATGAATGGCTGGGAAATATCAGGGAGCTTAAAAATGTTATGGAGCGTGCGGTTTATTACGCTGAAGATGAATATGATATTATCCGTAAATTACTCTTTGATCCTTTCCAGTCGCCTTACCGTCTTGAAGGGGCTAAAAAAAGCGGCAGTGCAAAAAGCCTATTTGATAAAGCAAAAGATCAAGAGCTTAGCGTTCCTGCCGAAAGTGCGCAAGAGGTACGTAAAGATATTTCACAGCGAAACTTAGGCAGCAAAGGCTTTTCGCAAGCGGTGGAGCAATTTGAAAAAGAAATGCTAGAAGAGGCGATGGAAAAATCACATTATAATCAAAGAGCGGCGGCGAAACACTTAAAGCTTACCTATCATCAATTTAGGCATAAGCTTAAAAAACATAATCTTTATCAGAAAGAGAAAAATGTTCCGAAGGTAAACATATGATCGTCGGGGTGCATTCTAAAGAAATTATCATAACGGTAATAGCTATATTTCCCTGATAGACTAACATGAGGATAAATTTGAATGATCGCCTTAAACTCAAATGCATCAATTTTACTTAAAGGGTCATCATTATAATCAGAGAATTGCTGGGTAAAGGTTTTGCTATATGATTGGTCTTCATAATTATGATTATAGCGTGCAAAAGAAATTGATGTAGACCAATCAGAATCATAATAGCCAAACCCTATATCAAACCCTTTTAGCCCTGTTTGAGAAAGGGTGTTTTCTTGGCTGTAGCTTGCATCAAGTACAAATCCTTCATAGCCAAGCCCAAGAGAAAAATTATAGGCTCTTCGAACGATGGAATTATAATAATCAAAATTAGATGCCTTGGGGGCATTGTTAATCAGAAAGCTAGAGCCAAGCGAGAGCTTGAATGCTTTTGGATCTAGATATGTACCGTTTTTATCAAGAGTAAATGTAATCTGACTTCCGCCAGAAACATTACGCCTTCCTTTTGAATAAGGAGAATAACCAATTTTTAATGGTTGGTTATGGCTTGTAATTTTATTGGGGCTGAGGCTAAATAAAATAGACGGCTTAGCTTGCATGTCGGCTGAAATATTAATTTTAGAATCAAATTGTTTTAAATAATATTCTTCAAGAGAAACATCAAGTAATGAGTCTTTTTCAGCAAGTGAATTCGCTGAAATAACGCCTGATTTAGGACCTTTAAAGCGAATGAATTTTTTTGGTTTTTCAAGGCTTCTAAGATTATTTTCTTTTTTGTCTTTAGATTTTTTATCTGTAAGTAAATTATCAAGACCGAGAAAGGAGAAGAAAGATTTATTCTTTTTTTCTAAAATGCCTGATTTTTTATTTGAATCATCTGCATAGGCGTAAGAACCTATTGTCATCATTATAGCAAGCACAATTACAGCAAGCACAGAGACCTTGATAAAAGGTCTCGCCAAACTATAAAAACTAACCATGTGTTTTATATGGCTTTGCATTGTTCTAATTTTCCTCAGCGTCATTTATAATAAAATAGTGATATTCTACTAAATGATAATTGTTTTTTGTCATAATATCACGAATTCTACAAGAAACATCAGAAAAAAGCAATGTTTTTTCAAAATAAGAAATAGATAATGTTATGAATCTGAAAATTAGGGAGTGGAAAAAGATAAATCCCTTTGAAACCAAAAGCAACAGAGGCTATAGTGCGAAAAAACAAATACTGCTTTCTTGTTGATTGCGGTAATTTTTAATTAATAGCTTAATTAATAGCACAGATAAAAATAGATAGAATCGGAATTTTATAGATGCGTAAAGCGATGAATAGAATCATAAAAATAACAATGGCTTCAATATTGATGTTTGTAGGAGCTTGTGGCGGCAACGAAAATAAAGAAAATTTACTTGCGGCGGAAGAAATTTATCAAATTGGCGTTAATGCCTATCTTTGGCGGGCGACGCTTGAAACATTAGATTTTATGCCGATTGCAAAAGCAGAACATAAAAGCGGCGTTGTTCTGACCCAGTGGCAAACAAACCCCCGTAATAAAAATGAGCGATCAAAAGTTGATATTGTCATTGTTGGCAGCAAGCTTAGCGCGCAGTCTCTTAATGTTGCGGTTCACCGCCAGACCCTTAAAGAGGGAGTTTGGACAGATGTACTCCCTCGCCCAGGGGCTGCGCAGCAAATGACCAATGCAATTTTAATGCAGGCTCGTATTTTCCGCCGCACGAACATCACCTATAAAGATTAAATATTTTTATAGGGGGCGCTAGGTCTTGCTAGTCCCCTTTTGATTTTTAAACCCTCTTTTAATTTTTTAAATTGACTTTTTCGGGACTAAAAAATGACACGCTATAATGCGGCTGCAAGCGAAAGCAAATGGCAAAAAATTTGGGATGAAAATAATGTTTTTGTGGCAAGCGATGATTTTAGCTTGCCTAAATATTATGTGCTTGAGATGTTTCCCTATCCTTCTGGGCGCATTCATATGGGGCATGTGCGAAATTATGCGCAGGGCGATGTGGTGGCACGCTATTATAAAGCAAAAGGCTATAATGTGCTGCATCCTATGGGCTGGGATGCTTTTGGAATGCCTGCGGAAAATGCGGCAAGAGCGAATAATGGACATCCAGAAGACTGGACATATGAGAATATAGATCATATGCGAGGACAGCTTAAAAGCATTGGACTAGGCATTGATTGGACGAGAGAGTTCGCCACATGTGATCCAGAATATTATAGTAAAGAACAGGAAATGTTTCTAGATTTTCTAGAGCAAGATCTTGTCTACCGCAAAGAATCTTTAGTCAATTGGGATCCCGTGGATAACACTGTTCTAGCGAATGAGCAAGTGATTGATGGCTGCGGTTGGCGGTCGGGCGTTCCTGTCGAGCGGCGAATGTTAACCCAGTGGTTTTTTAGAATTACCGATTTTGCCGAAGAGCTTAATAGTGAGCTTGATGCGCTAGATCGCTGGCCTGAAAAAGTCCGCACCATGCAGAAAAACTGGATTGGGCGTTCAGAAGGTATGAAAATGATCTTTAATTTTTGTCATAATGATGAAAAAATAGAGACCTATACCACCCGTCCTGATACGATTTTTGGTATGTCTTTTTTAGCGATTTCAGCGGATCACCCTACCGCTTTAAAGCTTGCGCAAAACAACCAAGAACTACAAGAATTTAGCAATAAATGCCGTTCTCTTGGCGGGACAGAAGAAGAGCTGGAAAAAGCGGAGAAACTTGGCTTCGATACAGGACTTAAAGTTGCTCATCCTTTTATAGAGGGGCTTGAGATTTCTGTTTATGTGGCAAATTTTGTCTTGATGGATTATGGTGCGGGGGCGGTTTTTGGCTGCCCTGCTCATGACCAAAGAGACCTTGATTTTGCTCGAAAATATGGTCTGCCTGTCTTGCCTGTGGTTATTCCTGATGGTGAAGATTCTGCCTGTTTCGAAATTGGCTCTAAAGCCTATACAGACGCAGGTAAAATCCAAAATAGTGATTTTTTGAATGGGCTGACGATTGCAAAAGCTAAGAAAGAAGTCATCTGCCGCATGAGCCAAAAGGGTATGGGCGAAAAAACTGTTAATTACCGTCTTCGGGACTGGGGGATTTCTCGGCAGCGGTATTGGGGAACGCCTATTCCGATTATTCACTGTAAATCTTGCGGCATAGTGCCTGCGGCAAAATCCGACCTTCCTGTCGAGCTTCCTCATGATGTCTCTTTTGAGAAAGAGGGTAACCCTCTGGATCATCATCCAACTTGGAAACATACGGTCTGTCCAAAATGTGCGGCGGCAGCGGTGCGGGAAACGGATACTTTTGATACTTTTATCGATTCATCATGGTATTATGCCCGTTTTACCTCTCCTCATTCAGATCTTCCTTTTGATCGGGAAGCTGCGGATTACTGGCTTCCTGTAGACCAATATGTGGGCGGGGTTGAACATGCTATTTTGCATCTTCTTTATTCTCGGTTTTTTACCAAAGCCATGAAAAAAGTAGATTTACTTACGGTGCAAGAGCCTTTTGAAGGGCTGTTCACGCAGGGCATGGTTTGCCATGAAACTTATAAAGATTCTTTGGGCAATTGGCTGAATCCTGATGAAATTGAAAAACATGCTGCGGGCGATTTTACAGTTCGGGCGACGGGCGAAAAAGTTCATGTTGGTGCTTCTATTAAAATGTCAAAATCTAAAAAGAATGTGGTTGACCCCACGGGAATTATTGATACTTACGGCGCAGATACGGCTCGTTGGTTCATGCTATCGGATAGCCCGCCGGAACGTGATCTTGAATGGACGGAAGAGGGTGTTGAGGGAGCATGGCGTTATACCCAGCGTCTTTACCGCATTATTCATGAAAAACTAGAAATAGCTGCGCCAAAAGGTGTGGTAGAGCCTAAAGAATTTTCAAAACAGGCGCAAGATTTACGCCGTTTCTCTCATATGAGCATTGCCTCTGTTGCAAAAGACATTGAGGATTTTCATTTTAATAATAGCATTGCTCAGATTTACAAATTTACCAGCGCAATTAGCAGCTTTAAAGCGGATAGCTCGGCAGGGGATGCTTATGCTTTAAGAGAAGCGATTGAAGTGATCACGCTTATCATCGCTCCGATGATTCCTCATCTTGCAGAAGAAATTTGGAGCCTTATTGGCGGCGAAGGTCTTGTTGCAGTCGCCCCTTGGCCGGACGCACGCCCAGAGCTTATGGAAGAAACTATGGTCACGGTCGCTATTCAGATTAAAGGAAAGCTTCGGGCGACTATTGAGATGGAAAAAGACTTAGATAAAGAAGAAGTTCAAAGACTTGCCCTTGCAAATGAAAAAATCGAGCATGCCTTAAAAGGGCAGACCATTCGAAAAATCATTGTGATTCCAAATCGTATCGTTAATATTGTTATTTAAACAGATAGGAGAGCGTTAGTGAAAATACTTAAGTTTATTCTTTTAAGCCTATCCTTTATAGCAGCGTTCATTCTTATTTCTTGCGGTTTTAAACCTATGTATGGCGCTCTGAGCGACCGAGATCAGAATTTACGCCAAATTATGGCAAATATTCAAATTTCTGAAATTCGGGAGAAAAATAAAAAAGGGGAAGAGCGTAATAGCCGCATGGGTCAACTGATCCGTAATGACCTTTCAGAATTCATGACACCAAAGGGCTCTTCTGGACAAGTAGATTATATTTTAAATGTGCAGTACCGCATCGAAACAAAGGGCTATGGTATTAGAGCGGACGAATCTGTCACATTGCAAAATCTTAAATTACTTGTAACTTACGAGCTTCGTGAAATTAAAATAGATAAAGTTATTTTAAGGGCGCAGGCACGGGGCATTGTAACTTATGATCTGGTTCAATCTGATTATTCAAATATGATTGCCCGTAAATCTGCTTTAAAACGTCTTTCAAAAGAGGCAGCGCATCAGATATCAATTAAAATCGGAACTTTTTTATATTCTTCTCAAAATAAAGATAAAGAGGATAAAAAATGAAGCTTGGATACCGTGATATAGAGGCGCAGCTTAAAAAGCTTTCACCGCAATATCTCGCCGTGCTTATTTTTGGACCCGATGAGGGGCTTGTGAGAGAGCGTTCGGTTACAATCGCTCGGCAAGTAAGCAAAGATTTAAGTGATCCGTTCCTTACCGCGCAGCTTGATCCCGATCATCTAAAGTCTGAACCAGCTCTTTTAGCCGATGAGGTCGCTGCCATTTCCATGATGGGCGGGCGGCGGGTTATCCGCATTGATGGGGCAGGGGAAAATGCGACAAAAGCGGCAGAAGCTTTTCTTAAAAATCCAGTAGGAGACGGGCTTGTTGTTATAACGGCGGGAAATTTAAAACCTTCTTCGGGTCTTAGAAAATTATTCGAGAAAGCTAAAAATGCTGTAAGCATCGCTTGCTATGAAGATAATTTAATGTCTTTGCAAAATTTAATCAGTGATGTGATGCGAGATCATAATTTGCGCATTGCGCCAGATGCGGCGCAATATTTGGGGGCAAATCTTGGCAGCGATAGAATGATTTCAAGGGGAGAACTTGATAAGCTTGCGCTTTATATGCATGGTGGAGTGGGGCAGGTGACACTGGAAGATGCGCAGGCCTGCGTGGGGGATAGCGGCGCACTTAATATTGACATGATAGCGTCGGCAGCGGTCGGCGGTGATCTGCGAAAATTAGATGCTCATCTTTTTAAAGCTTTTAATAGAGGGGAAAATTCTATCCCTATTTTACGCTCCCTCGCTCGAAAATTAGACCGTTTATACTTGGCAAAAGGCTATATGGATCAAGGTTTGAGTGTGGATCAGGCGATGAATAAATTACAGCCCCGCGTTTTTGTGATGCAAAGCAATATTTTTAAAGCCCATCTGCAAAAATGGAATAGCTTACGGCTTGCGGGGGCTCTTGAAATTGTGACGGCGGCGGAAGGGGACTGTAAAACATCAAATATGCCTGTGCAGGCCATATGTTCTCGGGCGTGTTTGCGCATTGCTAATGTTGCCCGTTAAAATAGGGGAAATACTTATAAATAGGTGACGGCAATGACTTGATTGCCTTTTTCAGAATATTGAAGTGAATCAAAGCTAATTTCTTTTGAAAGCGAGATACCTCTTCCTGAGATGCCTTCTAGATTTTTGAGTGAATGATTGAGATAAGCTTCTGGGTTAAAACCATTTCCTTGATCGGTAATAATTAAAGAGATTTTTTCAGAATCTTTTTTAAGCAATATTTGAACAGATCTTTGCGAATATTTTGGGTCATTTAATCTTTTAAAAATTTCATCATGATATTTATTTTCTATAAGAAGTTTTGATTTTTCAGAAGATGTAATTTCGAGATTACCATGTTCGACAGCATTGATAAGCAGTTCATGAATACCAAAATGCATTACCTCAGGGCAATTCTCGGCAAGTTTAGTTGCTAAATTTCCAGCCTCTAACAAAGAACGTATACGAAATGTTTCAGTATTCTCTTTTATTTCAGTTGGAGTTTGTTCAAAAACAACCCCTTTTGTTTTTACATGAGCAGTCAACGATTTGATCCTTATTTCCCTTAAAATTTTATTAATTATAGGTAATTTTTAGAACAATACGTTTGATGTCTTAGTAAAAGATTAATAACTACATAAAAAAGATGTTATTTAATGCGATTTCAACTTTAGGTTTAATAGTGTGAGTATTTTATATAAAAAATCTACACCCATTCTTCCATGATTCGGTCAGGGGGGCGGTGACCATCAATGAAAGTTTTTATATTAATAATCACTTTTGCCCCCATATCAAGCCGGCCTTCGGTCGTGGCGCTACACATATGAGGAAGAGCAACAACAGAGCGAAGTTTTAAAAGCTTTGGATTAACTTTTGGCTCATTTTCAAAAACATCCAGTCCAGCCCCTGCAAGAGCGCCTTCTTCGAGAAGTTTAATTAAAGTTTTTTCATCAATAATTTCGCCCCGCGCTGTATTGATAATAAAAGCATGTTTTTGAATAAGCTGTAATCTGCGAGCAGAAAGTAAATGATAGGTGGCAGGCGTATGAGGACAATTAATAGAGATAATATCCATGCGAGCAAGCATCTGATCGAGGCTTTCCCAGTAGGTGGCTTCTAACTCATTTTCAATTTCGCGGCTCACAGGGTTTCGGTTATGATAATGAATAGAAAGACCAAAAGCTTTAGCCCGCCGTGCCACAGCCTGTCCAATGCGTCCCATACCAACAATGCCAAGTCTTTTCCCCGTAATGCGCGTCCCTAGCATTGTGGTCGGTGCCCAGCCATTCCATTTGCCTTTTTTAAGAAGCTCGACACCTTCTGCAAGCCGTCTTGGGACAGCAAGAAGAAGCGACATAGTAAGGTCAGCCGTATCTTCTGTTAGAACCCCTGGAGTGTTGGTGACCGTAATAAGTTTTCCCCTTGCCGTCTTTAAATCAATATGATCAATCCCCGCACCGTAATTTGCGATAAGTTTAAGAGATTTGCCCGCATGTTTTAAAAGTTCTGCATTAATGTTATCTGTCACGGTTGGCACAAAAATATCAGCCTCTTTTACGGCAGAGATAAGTTCATCTTTGGTGAATTTATGATCATCTAAATTAAGCTGAACGTTAAAAAGTTCCATCATCCGTGTTTCGGTGGCTTCTGGCAATCTTCTTGTCACAATGACCAAAGGTTTTTTAAAAGGCATTTTCAACTCCAGAATTATTACTTAATTTATTTTTTCTTTTATAGCTGACTTTATATCAGAAAGATAATAATAATAGCAAGATCCTCCTCCAATTCCTCAAGAGGAAGTCATTGACAAAAAGGTTTTTTTAACCAATAGTTCATTCTTTAAATATACTCAAAGATTAGGTCTGTATTATAAATGAAAATGAGTAGATATATCAGCATAATGGCAGCTCTAGCGGCTATTTACGCTATGACTGAAGTCTCATTTGCAGATCAAAAAAATGTCAAAGAAGCCGCCCCTATGGTTGGGAAATCAGGCTATCATTTACCTCGTTTTGCCGCTCTGACAAGTGACAAAGTTAATGTAAGGTCAGGGCCAGACCTTAAATACCCGATCAAATGGGTCTATCAAAAAAAGAACCTGCCTTTAAAAATAATCGCTGAACATAAAGATTGGCGTAAAATTATTGATACAGATGGGGATGTGGGTTGGGTTTGGCAAAAGCTTTTGAAAAATAGACGTATGGCTGTCATTCTTCTTCAGAAACAAGCCCTGTATAGATACCCAAAGCGGGGTGCTAAAATCAAGCTTTATGCAGAAAAAGCGGTTATTGGAAAAATCCTTAAATGCCATAAATCTTGGTGCTTGCTTGATATAAAGGACTATAAAGGCTGGCTTCCCCAAAAAAACATTTGGGGTACCTTTTTGAATGAGGAAATAGATTAAATAAAAAAAGCTAGCGCATAAACGCCAGCTCTTTTTGAAAATTTATATCTCATTAAAAGATCAATCACCTGTTTGAATTCGGTCAATTAATTCTTTAACGCTTGGCACAAATCCGTTGCTATAAAAAGGGTCTGTGCCAAAATTATAAGCCGCATGACCTGCAAACATTAAATTATTTTCTACAGGGCCGCCATGGGCAATATCTTGTAACTTCTTTTGAATACAAAAACTTCTGGGATCTGCAAGCTTGCCAAGGCTGTATTTAGTGTCAGGGTTCTGAGACCAATTTGAAAAGGCACAAGCCGAGAGGCAGCCCATACAATCTTTCTGATCTTGGCGAATATCATCGGCATTTTCAGGCGATTCAAATATGATCGTGCCAGAGGGGGTCTTTAAAGCCTCTGTAAAGCCATTTGCCATCCAAACTTCTGCCATTTCTCGGTCAGCGGGGCGGATAACATGTTTCTTCTTACCAACCTTAAGAACCTCGGTAAATTCATCATCAAGACCCAGTTTTTTAACAATAGGAATTTGACGTTCTGTACGGTCTTCGAGCATTCTAAGAAGCTTATTGCGCACAGCAGAGCTATGAAACCCTGTTGGGCTGAAAGCATGAAGTGATACATCACCATCTTTAATTTTTAACAGAGCCTCTTTCCAGTCATCAGGAATAGGGCTTTCTTTGGTCAGCATCGGACGCGTCCCATATTGAAAGGCAACAAGCCCAACTTCTGGATTATTAATAAAATGCTTCCAATTACGAAGATACCATACGCCGCCTGCCATAATGATGGGAACATGCTCAAGCCCAAATTTATTCATCATCTTACGCAGAGCAACAACGCGCGGAAAAGGGTCTTGGGGGACAAGAGGGTCTTCTGCGTTTGACAGACCATTATGTCCGCCCGCAAGCCACGGGTCTTCATAAACGACAGAGCCTAGCCAATCACCATAATTTTTATAGGCTCTTTTCCATAAAATACCAAAAGCACGAGCCGATGAGATAATAGGATGGTAAAAAACATTATGACGTGATGCAATTTCAGAAAGCTTATAAGGCATGCCCGCACCGCATGTAATGCCGTGGATCATTCCTTTTGTTTTTTCTAAAATGCCTTCTAAAATAGGTTCAGCGCCGCCCATTTCCCAAAGAACATTAATATGGATGCGTCCATGTCCTTCGGATATTTTAAAGGCTTCCTTTACCTGCGTAATGCCGCCAGAGATTGCATATTTAATCAGCTCAATATGGCGGTCATAACGTGTAAGACCATGATATATTTGAGGAATAATATCTCCGCTTTTATCATAGCTATCCGCATTAACGCAGGAAACAGTCCCCACGCCGCCGGCTCTTGCCCATGCGCCTGCGCTTGTCCCTGTGGTTGCAGAAATTCCTTTACCGCCTTCAATTAACGGTAACACTTTTTTCCCCGATAACATCATTAAATCAAGTAAGCTCATTATACCCCTTCGGCAATTATCTTATGTTATCCCAGATAGTTCATAATATGATAAATCGGCTGCCCTTTTTCAAGTGTTAAGGCATCCGATTTATAAATATTTATTTTTGAATATTTCTATTCTGCTGATTTTCTTTCATCAGCGGTAATCGCTTTGATAGAAAGGCGTACTTTTCCACGGTCATCAACGCCGAGAACTTTGACTTTAACCATTTCGCCTTCAGATACAACGTCCGTTACTTTATTAACCCGTTCAGGCGCAAGTTCACTAATATGAACAAGACCATCACGTGAGCCAAGGAAGTTAACAAATGCACCGAAATCAACACATTTAACAACTTTACCTTCGTAAATTTTACCAACTTCTGGTTCTGCAACAATGCCTTCAATCCATTTAACAGCAGCATCAATAGCCGCACCATCAGAAGAAGAGATTTTGACAGCACCATCATCATCAATATTGACTTTTGCACCGGTAACTTCGCAAATTTCACGAATGACTTTACCGCCGGTACCAATGATTTCACGGATTTTTTCACGCTTAACATGAATAGTGACAATGCGGGGCGCATGTTCGCTCATTTCTTCACGTGCACCAGACAAAGCTTTGTCCATTTCATCAAGGATATAAGTCCGTCCGCCCTTTGCTTGTTCAAGAGCAATAGACATGATTTCTTTGGTAATACCTGTGATCTTAATATCCATTTGAAGAGATGTAAGACCTTCAGACGTTCCCGCCACTTTAAAGTCCATATCACCCAAATGATCTTCATCGCCAAGGATATCAGAAAGAACAGCGAAATCATCACCTTCTTTAATCAGTCCCATGGCAATTCCAGATACAGGGCGCGTTAAAGGAACGCCCGCATCCATCATTGAAAGCGAAGCACCACAAACAGAAGCCATCGAAGATGAGCCATTTGATTCTGTAATTTCAGATACAACACGCATTGTATAAGGGAAATCTTCATGAGAAGGCAGCACAGCTTGAAGCGCGCGCCATGCCAGCTTACCATGACCAATTTCACGGCGGGACGTGCCGCCCATGCGTCCAACTTCACCAACCGAATAAGGAGGGAAGTTATAATGAAGCATGAATTTCTCTTTATATGTACCCTCTAGTGCATCGACGAATTTTTCATCATCAACCGTGCCTAAAGTCGTCACAACAATAGCCTGCGTCTCACCACGGGTGAAAAGAGCAGAACCATGCGCTCTAGGGAGGATGTTTACAGAACCTGCAATCCCCCGAACGTCGCTAAGACCCCGTCCGTCAATACGAACTTTAGTCTTAATAATGTCGCCGCGAACGATATTTTTCTCAAGATTTTTAAGAAGGGCACTCACAAGAGAAGCCTGAGCATCATCGCCCTCTTCTACAAGTTCAGTTTTCACTTTATCTTTAACTTCATTGACAAGACCAGAGCGAACCTGCTTCACTTTTTCAGCGTAAGCCGCCCGAAGGTCTTTTTCTGCAAGTTTAGCAATTTGAGCTTCAAGTTTAGAATGATCTATTTCTTCTGGAAGTTCGATCGGCTCTTTCGCACAGGCTTCTGCAAGTTCAATAATTGCATCGATAACCACTTGCATCTGCTCATGACCGAACATAACAGCGCCGAGCATAATATCTTCAGATAGCTCTTTTGCTTGTGATTCAACCATCAGAACCGCATCTCTTGTTCCCGCCACGACAAGATCAAGATCAGAATTTTCTAGCTGCTCAATCGTTGGGTTCAGGACGTATTCACCTTCAATATAGCCCACGCGCGCTGCGCCGATTGGACCCATGAAAGGCAGACCAGAGAGGGTAAGGGCTGCAGACGTTCCCACAAGAGCGACAATATCAGGTTGGTTCTCAAGATCATGAGACATCACTGTATTAACGACTTGCGTTTCATTTTTAAAAGAAGAGGCAAATAAAGGGCGAATAGGACGGTCAATCAGGCGGCAGATTAATGTCTCTGCTTCCGCAGGGCGGCCTTCCCGTTTAAAAAAGCCACCAGGGATTTTACCCGCAGCATATGTCCGTTCTTGATAATTAACTGTGAGAGGGAAAAAATCGATCCCTGTTTTTGCTTTTTTAGCAGCGGTTACAGTATTTAAAACCGATGTATCTCCGTATGAGACCATGACAGCTCCGAGAGCTTGGCGTGCATATTGACCTGTTTCTAAAATAAGAGTGCGGCCACCCCACTGGATTTCTTTACGATGTTGTTCAAACATTAATATTTTTCTTTCAAGCTTACTATGGTTTTCTTTTCTAAATCATCTATGTTTAGAATTTACTTATATTATAT
>JADGEY010000211.1 GCA_016744185.1 Emcibacteraceae bacterium
ACTTTAGAGAGGTTTTTTTCTTAATTCTTTAAGTTTTGCTAGTCCTGAAATGTCATTTTGGGCAAATCTTGGCAAAGAAGCTGATAAGGCAGGGGGCTTTACTATTATTTGGAATAAAGAATAAACATTAAAACATAGACCAGTTCTTAGGAGCTGGTCTAGTTAAATAAAGTAATAAAATTAAAAACTTAGAAGAGAAAGGAATTATTAAAGATGATAATGGAAGTACCCATTTCCTTAGAGTAACTTTCCGTTCCAGTGGGCTTCAGACCCCTGCTTGAAAGTTTTAATTAATTCCATTCCAAAAGATCATCAATATCAACATGAAGAGCCTTTGCAATAGCGGCGCAAGTTTTCAAAGTCCCGTCTTTTTTGCGGTTTTCAATTTCAGAAAGATAAGCCGCACTTATTCCAACTTTTCCTGCAAGCTCTTTGGATTTAAGACCTCTGTATTTGCGGTAAATTTTAATAGGGTGGGCAATCCCCTCAGATAGTTCTTTAATAAGGTCAAAAGAGAAATTTTCTTCCTCTTTACCAAATTGATTATTTAGCTTGCCACGCAATTCTATCACGTCAACAGCACCTTCAAATTCATCTGCTATTTTAATCAAGGCTTGATATTCCTGTTCAGGAATAATAACAAGCCTGTCATTCTTATCCGTGTTTATATATTGCGCTTCCATAATAATAATCCTTTAATTGTAGATGCTGCCCCGTGGAGCAATGCGTAAGATATTAAGAATAATACCCTGATTGTTGAAAATAATTCTATAATCTCCAACTCTTAAGCGAAAATTGTCATTTCCTTTGAGTTTTTTAATGTTGCTTGCCAGTGATGCAGGGTCAGAGGCAAGCTGATCAATTTTAACAATAATGCGTTTACGAATATTCATAGGAATCCTGCTTAATTCTTTTTTCGCTTGTTTTTTAAAAATGATCATTTTCTCCCTTCTTTAATAACTAGACATTAGCAAATAGATAACTTATTGTCAAGAGATAATTAGCAAATAGCAAATTAATCAGTACAAGAAAAAGAATAAACACACGCAGGGAGAAGGTGGAAAAGAAAGAAAAAAATAAGAATAAAAATTGCCAAGGCAGTTTTATCTCTTAAAAAAGACAGTATCGAAGAATATTCAAAATTTAGACAAAGATTTAGTCAATTAAGAGACCTTCCTTATGGCGCAATGATTGCTAGGCTT
>JADGEY010000212.1 GCA_016744185.1 Emcibacteraceae bacterium
GGCTTTTAGGCGTTTTTTCTTTAGGGAAGTTTTGCTTTTTTCTTTTCGTAGGATGTTTAAAATGGTGCGGCGCATTATGCTTAAGTTTTGGGCGGAGTGTTCTTTTCGTGTGCGGCTCTGATCTTCTTTAAATGTGACATCTAAATGCCAATGGAGGTTATTTTCAATGCTCCAATGGGCACGTACAGCTTTTAATGCCTCTTCTGGCGGAGTATTTTTTGCTAAAGAAGAAATATAATACCTTGTTTCTTCAGAGGTTTTTCCTGTTTTTTTGAATGTTCGTTCTGACGTAACTTGGATAATAATATTTAAGTCTTTCCATTCTGGATGACGTTTGGAAAGCCATTCTGCGGGGGTAATGCAGCAGGTGCGGGTCTCTATTCGGCCGTGCCCGCCAGAGAATGTTTTATGCTGAGGCAGGGTTTTTATATTTTCTTTGAACCAAAGTGTGACATCTTCTTTCAATGTTCCTTGATTGCCTTTGAGGGCTAAAATATAGTCCGCATTTTTGCTTCGAACTTTATGAGAAACGTCCTTTTGACAGCCCATAGCATCAAATGTAACGATTGTATTTTTGAGAGATAGACTATCCAAAAGCACTGGAATCGCGGTTATTTCATTGCTTTTTTCACTGACCGCACATTGGCCAATAACCAACCCTGCTTCATGCGCATAGGCGGAGAGCATATGCAGGGCTCCGCTCCCGTTTGCATCTTTTTTTGAACCACGGAGAGTTTTGCCATCGACCGCAACGACCCCTTTTACGTTTGAACAGCCCGTGATTTTTTCTTGTAATGCACAAACCCAGTCTGAAAAAGACTTTTCTAAGCTTTTGGGATTAATAGATCTGAAAATACGCTGCATGGTTTGGGCTTGGGCGATCCCATTTTCAAAAGGCAGATACTTCTTCAGCCATTCAAGCTGTGTCTCACAAATATACTCAATTTCTTCCCAATCTTCGCCCCGACAAAGAAGCCCCGTCAGAACAGAAAACATAATCTCATCAAGAGGATAGATCACCATTCCCGGAACACGGGGGTCTTCTATATGCTGAATATGATCTAAAAAATTAACGGACATCTTAAAACTCCTATGGTTAAAAACCCAAAAGAATCTATTTTAAGAAAAGAAGATACTAAAATCGTCACCTTAACCTAAAGAAACGTTAACAATTAATGATTCTGCCCTG
>JADGEY010000213.1 GCA_016744185.1 Emcibacteraceae bacterium
GAACTAAGCAGTTGGCTCCAAGTTCAGGTGACCGTTTGTTTCTGGCTCTTTGTTTTGATAAATATGGAGATTTTGGGCGCTATGATGGAACACCAGAGCAACGATTGTATATTCACATTGAAGATCCTGAAAACGAAAAGGTTTATTTTGGGTTTTCTCGGTTTGTTACAAGTGGGCATTATCCTTATGGAGGTAAGAATACTGACGCCTATATTCGCATTAAGAGTCCTGATGGGACTGTGGTGTGGCCTAATGCCAACAATCCTGCAGGTTTTAAAATCAAAGAAGGGAATATTAAACGTTGGAAGAATGTAGTTCGAGGACCTAAGCAGCTTGGAGATGCTGCGGGATATGATGCTATGATTTTTGATCCAACAGGTTTGACTAAAGGAGATTATTATATCGAGTTTAGTAAATCTGAATCAGTTTATAATGATGACAAAATATTTACCGAATTGTGGGATATTACTGTTGCAACCAAAGCGGGGGCATTGAAACCGGGGAGAGTTTGGAGTAAAGACTGGGCTTTTCAAAGCCCTGGTTATAAGCGTAAAGCTGATGATGATGATGATGATGATGATGATGACGATGGATTTTTTGACTCTTTTATAAGACCATTTAATGGTAAAGTGTATAGTTACTGTACTGAAAGTAACTTTTCAGGAGGTTATGTAACTGAAGTTGATTTTGAAAATTCTGGTTTTAGAGGTGCTGCATTTAATTTAGCATTTAACTGGTCTGGAGCTAGTAATACTGATGATTTTACGATAAATAGGAAGTCAGTTCCTGAAGAAAATAGGCTTTCTCCTGAGTTTCCAATATTTTTAAATAACCCAGACCCAGATGTATATGTAAGTGCAGATGATTTCGGACATTTTGTAGTGGATGGTGTTGATGGTTTGCCAAAATTATTTGGTTGTCCTGATACAGGCTATTATTTTCGAGTGGCTGTAGATAAAAAGGGCCGTATTGAGATGATTCTTGATTTCAATAATAACGGAAAGTTTGAGCCAGATTTAGGAGAGTTGGTTATTACACAGCTTTTTAAGCCAAATGCCAATGAAGGAAGTCCTCTAATTCGAGATATTTATTGGGATGGGAAAGATGCAAACGGTGACGATGTAAATCC
>JADGEY010000214.1:0-730 GCA_016744185.1 Emcibacteraceae bacterium
TCCCATACTTCAGCACTAGCTTGACGCCCTTTTCGAATACAACTGATCACGTTCTAAAGAAAAATCAGTTGCGAAAATCCAAATATAAAAGCTCCAACTGTAGCCACTGCATTAAAATCAGCAAATTGCAGCGCATAATCTGGTATGCGCCTTGGCATTCCTGCCAAACCAATAAAGTGCATTGGAAAAAAAGTAATATTAACGCCAATAAAACTGCACCAAAAATGCACTTTGCCCATGCCCTCATTGTAGTAATTACCACACCATTTAGGCAGCCAATAATAGGTCCCCGCCATTATGGCAAAAACGGCACCAGGCACTAACACATAATGAAAATGCGCAACCACAAAATAGGTATCATGGTATTGAAAATCAGCAGGCGCAATCGCTAACATTAATCCGGAAAAGCCTCCTATCGTAAATAACACAACAAACGCCAATGCAAATAACATCGGTGTTTCAAATGTCATCGATCCACGAAACATCGTTGCAACCCAATTAAAGACCTTCACACCGGTTGGCACCGCGATCAACATCGTTGCAAACATAAAGAAAACTTCTCCCACTAAAGGCATCCCAACCGTAAACATATGATGCGCCCAAACAATAAAAGACAATACGGCAATAGACGCCGTGGCATATACCATCGAGGGATAACCAAATAACCGTTTACGCGAAAACGTCGGAATAATTTCGCTCACAATGCCGAAAGCTGGCAAAATCATGATGT
>JADGEY010000214.1:740-1104 GCA_016744185.1 Emcibacteraceae bacterium
AAAAAACCAGAAGACATGTTGAAATAACACGGGATCTCCACCACCTGCTGCATTAAAGAAACTGGTGCCAAAATGAATATCCATTAACATCATCGTGACAACACCCGCTAAAACAGGCATCACCGCTATTAATAAAAACGCCGTTATCAACCACGTCCAAACAAACAACGGAAGCTTCATCATGTTCATTCCAGGGGCACGTAAATTTAAGATAGTAGCGATGATGTTAATCGCACCCATAATCGAACTAATCCCCATCATATGCACCGCAAAAATAAAAAAGGTAACGCTTGGAGGCGCGTAAGTGGTAGATAACGGCGCATAAAATGTCCATCCAAAATTTGGCGCGCCACCTTCCATAAAT
>JADGEY010000215.1:821-1096 GCA_016744185.1 Emcibacteraceae bacterium
ATGATGATTATGATATGATGATGGTGATGATGATGATGATGATGATGATAATTAACCTAAATAAATCCATATCCAAAGTCGATTCCATTACTACAATAATAATGTGAGAAATGCACATTAAATATGAAATTTGTCTTAGATTCTGTTTATAATTTGTATTCTATAGAATAAAAATTTATATTAATATATGTTGTAAAAGTTATTTTACAAAATAACATAACCAATTAACTAATGAAACATAAACAATTACAGACTAATCGGAAATGGAGTAGATT
>JADGEY010000216.1 GCA_016744185.1 Emcibacteraceae bacterium
CTTCATCACAACTTATAAACCAGTCGTAAACTATAAACGACTGACAAAATAAAACGGATATGAATACAATACGGATGAATGATTTTCTCCTGCTCCTCTTCGTATTACTAAACTTGACGGTGGTGCGGGGCGATGATGAAAACACAGATCAAGCTCCAAACGGTATCACGGATCAAAAGGACGGATTATCGGAGTTGGTTCCGCGAAATCTGGAAGATAATCGAGCGATAATTGGCGATTTTCTAAAAGGAGATGGTTCAGTTGAAATATTGGATAATTCGGATCACGGATCCCGATTTAAACTCTCTGACGATAACGGAATACTAGCTGAAATGGATAATCGTATATCCGTAAAAGAACGGATCAAGGAAAAGCTATCGGTACCACCTCCCTCCTCATCATCATCCTCCTCCTCCTCCTCCTCCTCCTCATCATCATCTTCCTCATCCTCCTCCTCCTCCTCCTCATCATCATCATCATCATCATCATCATCATCATCCATTTCATCATTGTCATCTTCATCTTCAAACGCTGTATCGCCCAAACTTAATAACTATCTCATACCACTCATCAATCGTTCTCATCCGTTTCGTTCATCCCAACCGCTGGTTTTGCCCCGTTATTCAATCGAAAGTCGAAGATCGTCCGTTGTCCGTCGCAGCTTACGTAATAATATCCGTTATGACTTCCGTAACAATATCCGTAATAACTTCGGTAATAACATCCGTAACAACTTCGGTAACAATATCCGTAACCACATACGTAACAACCGCCGCAGCAACATCCGTAACAACAACCTCCGCATCCGTCGTTCCACTTCCACGGACAAATACCGTTTGTACCGTGTAGCGGAGAGCTTTCCCGAGAACGACAGACGGCGAGATCTTTGGTTGTTGGGCTTGTTCCCGTTCGCCGGACAGTGGGCTGGAGGAAGGGGTCAATTGACCGCTGTGGAGATGGCCTTGAGGGACGTGAACCGGGCAGACATACTGCCCGGCTACAGACTCAGGATGACGGTCAACGATACCCAGGTTAGTCCGGGTTCAGGGAGTCACGGGTCAGTGATCATGCTGGAGGTCGAGCGG
>JADGEY010000217.1 GCA_016744185.1 Emcibacteraceae bacterium
AATAGAGTTAGAGTATGTTAAAAAACAGGAAATTACGCATATTATTTAGACTTCTAAATAGACTTCTTCATAGACCATCTTAAATTCCTCAATCTTAATTTCCTGCCTAAAGATAATTGAATGTTAATATGTTATGATTTAGTCAAATATACAAAATATATTAATAAATGTCTAATTACTCCCATTATTTCGCTATATATATTCAGAATAAATTATAAATGCTTACATAATTATTTCTATTTTTTCACATATATTACTTATTGTTATTACTGTATTATATTGTCATCCATTATTTATACTATTCTTGTGTATATATTTTACTTTTATTCAATCAATCAATAAAGAATGATAATACCGATACCAACTCGAAACTTGAAGGCCGTGAAGCAGTGCTTCGTGGGTTGTAGTGACATTGTCCGTTAATCTTTCCACAAGATTACCATCCGGGGCGTACGGAGACGTCATTATGCCCGGCTGAGTGATGAATCACGGTGATGTTATGTAATGTAATGGGGATTGGCCAGATATGGGTCGATATTACTAGCACTATCGGTAAGGATCATTTTTGATGACAATGAGTTTAGAGAGGATAATGATGATGATGATGATGATGATGATGATGATGATGATGATGATGATGATGATGATGATAGCGATGTCGAGGATGATTATGGAGAGGATATTTTAGTGATGATGATAATAATGATTAAAATACTGGTGGTTAATTAATTTTTAAGATTCAATATAAATAAAAAAATCTAACAATTCATAGGTAAAATATTAAGAATGTTTGATAAACCTCGATTTCCACTGATCTTTGACCCACATTCTGACAGCGTTCCTTGTACTCAGGGAAGTAGTCTGCCAGGTTTTCACTGTCAATGAATAAATGAATCAGAGAATGAGTCATATCGGTAATTTGTAATGGATATGTAAATAAGGTAGGTACATTTAATGTAAAAGATGTGAGGATATCTTTGTAAGAACTTTATTGGAGTAAATAATGAGTAAAACTATAGTTTAAAAATATTATGATAATAGTAAATACATATGTTTATCTTAAACTTATATATATA
>JADGEY010000218.1 GCA_016744185.1 Emcibacteraceae bacterium
AAAATATTAAAGTCTTTGGGCCAAGTGCAGCGGCGGCAGAGCTAGAAGGATCAAAAGGCTTCACCAAAGATATTTGCGCAAAATATAATATCCCAACTGCTGCTTATGGCAGGTTTGACGATGCAGCGAAAGCCAAAGCCTTTGTCGAAAAAGGCGGCGTACCAACCGTGATAAAAGCCGATGGTCTTGCCGCAGGAAAAGGCGTTATAATCGCAGAAACAATAGAGCAGGCACATGCCGCAATCGACGATATTTTAGGCGGACAGTTTGGCGCAGCGGGCGCATCACTGGTCGTGGAAGAATTTCTGGCCGGAGAAGAAGCGAGCTTTTTTTGCCTCGTCGATGGGGATAATATTTTACCCCTTGCCACCGCCCAAGATCATAAAGCGGTAGGCGAAGGAGACACGGGTCCCAATACGGGCGGCATGGGCGCATATTCCCCTGCTCCGATTATGGATAGTGCCATGGTGCAGCGTACAATTAACGAGATTATCATTCCCACAGTGCAGGGCATGAAAGCCGAAGGAAAGCCCTTTAAAGGCGTGCTTTTCGCAGGGCTAATGATCACCTCTAAAGGTCCAGAATTAATTGAATATAATGTGCGCTTTGGTGATCCAGAAACGCAGGCTCTTATGATGCGAATGACATCGGATATTGTCCCCGCTCTTCTTGCTTGCCATGACGGCGGCGTTGATAAGGTGGAGATGCTTTGGTCAGATCAAAGTGCTCTTAATGTGGTTTATGCCTCGAACGGCTATCCTGCATCCTATAAAAAAAACACCGTGATTGAAAATCTAGCCGAAGCGGGCGAGCCTGACGATATTATGATTTTCCATGCAGGGACAAAATTAGAAGGCGAAAAAATTCTTGCCGTGGGCGGACGGGTTCTTAATGTAACCGCTCTTGGCTCTTCGGTGAAGGGTGCAAAAGATAAAGCCTACCACGCCTTAGATCAAATTAAATGGGACGGAGGCTTTTGCCGAAGAGATATAGGCTGGCGTGCGGTAGAGCGTGAGGATTCTTAAATATTTATCGCCTAAAATAAGAACTCTCCAGA
>JADGEY010000219.1 GCA_016744185.1 Emcibacteraceae bacterium
AGAGAGAGAGAGAGAGAGAGAGAGAGAGAGAGAGAGAGTCATGATTTAATTAATTAAGTTCATATTACACATTGCAAATTATTATTCCAATTGACACATTGAGGCCAAAGTGAAATATATACTATATTGTAATAATATGTTACACCCACTCATTCACTCACTCATTTACACCACACACACACACACACACACACACACACACACCTGCCTATCATTTATTTTACTATATTCAATATTTAAATTTTCATTAATATCATCTCTAAAAAAATAGACCTTTTTTTTAAATTTTAGCAAAATCTAGATGCCAACTGAGTGGTCAGTTTTTATTATCGGTAGTCATTTGTATGGCTACTGGTCAGTTTTTATTATAAGTAGTCATTTGTATGGCACTGGTCAGTTTTTATTATAAGTAGTCATTTGTATGGCACTGGTCAGTTTATATGTCTAATGGTCAGTTTGTCTATTCAGTGGTCAGTTTGTCTATTCAGTGGTCAGTAATATATGTGATTAGTGATAATTTTATATAATCAGTGATCAGTATTCTATTCTGTTGGAATATTCTCAGATAACAGCCACTGTACTGTGTGGTCAGTTGACCAAAGCTGGCTGTGTATCATCAGCTATGGTGTTCTATGGTCAGTGGCCGGAGTAGTGCAGCCTAGGGAAATATGACCCCTATGCCGCCAGCACCTGCCCCTCCACTACCCATTCCACCTCTCACTACCAATAGATACAATGTGATACAGTGTGTGTTTGTGTGTGTGTGTGTGCGTATGTGTGTGTGTGTGTGTGTGTGTGTGTGTGTGTGTGTGTGTGTGTGATTAATTACCGCCATTCTACACCGTGTATGTAATATGCTACCTTATGCTATTTACACTACACTACACTACACTACACTACACTGTACTACACTACACTACACTAACTACACTACACTACACTACACTACACTAACTACACTACACTACACTACACTACACTACACTACACAACAAAGTACTACACTACACTACACTACACTACACTACACTATACTACACAACAC
>JADGEY010000021.1 GCA_016744185.1 Emcibacteraceae bacterium
CCTAAAAGAAGAAGCAGGTGATATCATGTGGTATCTGGCAATGCTTTTCAGAGAACTTGATACTTCATTCGAAGACGTCGCAACAACCAACCTCAATAAGCTAATGGCCCGGTACCCTGATAAATTTACATCAGAAAAAGCCGCCGTACGCGATCTTGATAAAGAACGTAAAATTTTAGAAGAGTAACTCTTCTTTCCACCCTAGAATCAAAAAAAGCCTCTAAGCATATGCTTAGAAGCTTTTTATGGTGAGCCCGACAGGATTCGAACCTGTGACCTACTGATTAAAAGTCAGCCGCTCTACCAACTGAGCTACGGGCCCTTAAAAAAGAGATGCTTTCACATCACCATTAAGATGAGCGGAACATAGTGATTAAGAACAGAGCCGTCAATAGTTTTTTCATCAAATAGTAATTTAAATAAATTGCTTAGTTTTTTGCTGTAATTATATAAATTTATGTGACTTTGAAGCCCACCTGATATATCAATTTAAAGACCTCTTTTAAGGTCTCTGTGGGCTTGAAAAATTATGGCATATAAATTTTCTTTGCGGTTATTAAGCCTAGATTCACATTCTTTTAAGTGCAAATAAAAGACCTGTTCGGTAAGGTCATTAAACTAGGCGAGCCTTCTTTTGGCAAAATTTCAAAGGTTTTTTATTCCATTTACAGGGTGCTTTCCTCGTGCGAACTCATTGCTATATGTCCACTACCACCCTAAAAAGGTACGGGAGCTGTGAATGTTATTTCTTTTTCGCTTGATGGATGGCGAAGAGTTAGGCTTTGGGCGTGGAGCTGTAATCTATCTGCCATGGAAAAAGAATTTTCAGTTTCATAAAAATTATCCCCCAAAATAGCATGACCTAGAGCTAGCATATGAACCCGCAGTTGGTGAGAGCGACCTGTTTTTGGATATAGTTCTACTCGGCATGAATTTTCCTTGCGTGACAGCACTTTATATCTTGTTAAAGCCTGCTTTCCCCTCTCATGGCAGACCATTTGTTTCGGACGGTTAGGCCAGTCGCAGATGAGCGGTAAATCAACTTTTCCCTCATTAGGTAATTGCCCGTAAACGCAGGCTATATAAGTTTTATGGGTTTTGCGATGTTCGAACTGCCAGCTAATAAAACGGTGCGCTGCCTTATTGAGAGCCATGATAAGAACGCCCGATGTGGGCATATCAAGACGGTGGACAATCGTTGCTGTCGGAAACACTCTTCTTACGCGAATTTCTATGCTGTCTCTATGTTCTATATGTTTTCCCGGCACGCTAAGAAGTCCGCTTTGTTTATCGACAACCAATATATCATCATCTTGGTAAATAATATTCAGATAAGGCTCTAATGATGGCTCATATGTTTTGAGTTTTGCAGGCGGCATGGTTTTAGCTTTTCTTTATAAGTTCAACAATGGCATCAATATCATTTTCACACTTTAAAGTCTTAAATAAATTCTGGGCTTCAGGATATGTTCCGTTTAAATAACAGAACCATTGTTTAATGCGGCTGGGCAGGTAGAACTTATGATCGCCCTCTCTTTTGTATGAGCTATAAAGCGTTAAAATTTCTTTCACCATTTGCCATGTCATGGGCTTTTCTTCTGCTCGAATGGCTTTGCCTAAATTAGGAACGGCAAGCCCGCCCCTACCAATCATAATATCATGGCAGCCCGACTGCTTGACCGCCTCCTCTGCCGAGCTTTTACAGAATATATCACCATTTACAATAACGGGAATATCCAGAGCTTCTTGGATATCACGCACTAAATGCCAATGGGCAGGAGGTCTGTATCCGTCTTTTTTGGTTCGGGCATGAACGCATAAGGACATCGCCCCCGCCGATTGAATATTAAGCGCGCTTTCCACCGCTCGATCAGGGCTATCCACGCCAAGGCGCATTTTAACGGATAAATGTTGATCTTTTGGTATTGACCTTCTGACCGTGCTGACAATGTTATAAACTGTTTCTGGCTCATTCAGTAAAATTACGCCGCCTCTATGCTGGTTTACTTTCTTGGCAGGGCAGCCAAAATTAATATCAATGCCCTGCGATCCAAGCTCGCATGCTTTATGGGCATTTTCGCCCATTAAAGACGCATCTTGTCCCATAATTTGAATGCGCACGTCCATTCCCGCCATCGTCTTGCCGCCGTTTAAAAGTTCGGGGCAGAATTTATGGAAATATTTACTTGGAAACAGCCTATTTGAAACACGCAAAAATTCTGTAAGGACTAGATCATAACCGCCGATATGCCCTAATATTTCTCGCAGGGCAAAATCAATTACGCCTTCCATCGGAGCTAAAATAATTTTCATTTATTAAAGATTGCCATAAAGTAATTTTCTAACATGCTAAAAATTCTGAACTTTTTTCTGTTATGTAATCTGATATTTCCCTGAATATAGAAGATTTTGGCGATGATTTTCGCCAATATAGCGCAATCTTACGGCTTGTTTTTTTATCCTTGAACGGAATGTATATTACGTCCTCTATGTCCATAATACTAAGTTTTGTCACCAATGTTATGCCAACATTTGCCGCAACCATTTGGCGTAATGTCTCTAGGCTTGTTGCTCTAAATCCTGTTTTTTCTAAATTATGCACGCTGCCGCAAATATCTAAGATATGATTTCTTAGGCAATGCCCTTCTTCTAGTAAAAGTAGTTTATCCATATTAATGTCTGAGGGTTTTACAAACGCCCGTTCCGCCAGTTTATGGCTTTGATGAACCAGAAGATAAAAATCTTCTGCAAATAGAAACTGGGATTCAAGTTCATCATTTTCAAAAGGCTGGGCTAAAAAAGCGCAGTCAATATCACCTTTTTTTAAAGCTGCAACCAAATCATCTGTTTTATCCTCTAATAAGTGGAAGTTCATATGGGGGTAGTTTTTATAAAGGTCGGGAACAATTTTAGGCAGTAAATACGGCGCTAATGTAGGAAATGCGCCCATAGAAATTTTGCCAGATTTTGGGTCTTTAAAATATTCTGCCGCTTGTTTTATCCCCTCTGCCTCCCGAATAGTATTTTTCGCCCGCTTTAAAATCTCTTCTCCTGCATGAGTAAGCAGTGTTTTTTTCGCACTTCGTTCAAAGAGTAAGACCCCAAGTTCTCTTTCTAGTTTTTTAATCTGAATAGAAAGTGCCGGCTGGCTCACATTTGATGCTTTCGCTGCTTTACCAAAATGACCATATTCGGCTACCGCTATTAAATATTTTAAATCTCTTAAATTCATTTTACGCTCGACATTTCATAAATTTTATTTATCAATATAGTAAGTTCATTATATTGTACATATTAAAATAAAAGGCTATATTTAAAATATTAAAAGTTAGATAGGTGTAACATGAAAAAAAATAAAGTTGATATTGCCATCATTGGCACAGGAACAGCGGGCATGACAGCGTACCGCCAAGCCCGTAAAAAAACGGATAGTATTGCTCTTATTGAAGGCGGTGAATATGGAACGACCTGCGCTAGGGTAGGCTGCATGCCAAGCAAGCTTCTAATCGCTGCGGCAGAGGCAGCGCATGGAGCAAAAAAAGCCCATCATTTTGGCGTAAATGTCTCTGCCCCCATCATTGATGGGAAAGCCGTCATGGAGCGGATTAAATCGGAAAGAGACCGGTTTGTAGGATTCGTTAAAGCAGATGTAGAAGATTTCAAATCAGAGCATCTTATAAAAGGCTATGCAAAATTTATTGATGATAATATTCTTCGAATTGATGATCATAGCTTAATTGAAGCAAAGACAATCATTATTGCTACAGGTTCAAGCCCTGCTATTGCCCCAATTTTTGGTGATGCGACCGACCGCGTTATTGTGAATGATAATGTTTTTGAGTGGGATGATTTGCCTAAATCTATTGCGGTTTTTGGACCGGGCGTTATTGGGCTTGAAATTGGGCAAGCCCTTCATAGGCTGGGCGTGAAAGTTGAAGTATTTGGAAGAGGCGGCTTTGTTGGGCCTTTAACAGATCCAGAAATTTTGCACTATGGACATCAGGTGTTTTCTAAAGAATTTTACCTGAATCCTGACGCTCAAGTGACGAAAATCAAACGTATAGATAAGGGCGTTATGATTACTTATAATGATATTGATGGCCGTCATATTTGCCGTGAATTTGATTATATTCTTGCCGCTACAGGTAGGCATGCAAACGTTAAAAACCTAGGGCTAGAGAACACATCTCTTCCCCTTGATGAAGTGGGGCAGCCCATTTTTAATCCAGAAACTATGCAGGTTGGGGGTCACCCTGTCTTTATTGCAGGGGACGCTAATAATGACCGTCCTCTTTTACATGAAGCCGCTGATGAGGGCTATCTTGCGGGGAAAAATGCACTCTCCTATCCTGTCATGAGAAAAGGTAAAAGACGCACGCCTCTTGGCATTGTTTTTACAGATCCGCAAATTGCCACGGTTGGCTCTAGCTACAGCAGCTTAAAAGAAGGCGAGTTCCTCACAGGGACAGTATCATTCGAAGCTCAGGGGCGAAGCCGTGTGATGCTTAAAAATAAAGGTCTTGGGCATTTATATGCGGATAAAAAAACAGGGCGTTTTTTAGGGGCTGAAATTATTGGACCAGCGGCTGAACATTTAGCCCATCTACTGGCATGGGCGCATGAGCAAAAGCTCACCGTTAACCAAATGCTTGCCATGCCATTCTATCATCCTGTTATCGAAGAAGGTATCAGAACTGCACTACAAGATTTAAAACGTAAACAAAAAGGAACTCTATCATGAATAAAACTCACGTCCCCGACGTTACATTTAAAACCCGCGTTCGCAATGATGCTCTTAGCGGTGATAACCCCTTTGAATGGAAAGACTTAAGCTCATCTGAAATTTTTGATGGCAAGAAAGTTGTTGTCTTCTCTCTTCCTGGTGCATTTACGCCAACTTGTTCAACAAGCCATCTGCCAAAATATGAAGAGCTTTATGAGCAGTTTAAAGCCGAGGGCGTTGATACGGTCATCTGCCTGTCGGTTAATGATGCTTTTGTTATGTATCAATGGGGACTTGCTCAGGGCGCAAAAAACGTCTTTCTTCTTCCAGATGGTAACGGCGAATTTTCCCGCAAAATGGGTATGCTCGTTGACAAGTCGAACCTTGGCTTTGGTATGAGAAGCTGGCGTTATTCAATGCTTGTTGAAAATGGCGAAATCCAAAAGATTTTCTCAGAAGCAGGCTTTTGCGATAACGCCCAAAGCGATCCTTTCGAAGTATCGGACGCTCAAACAATGCTCGATTATTTAAAAGCATAAGATCGCTTAAAATATTCTTAAACATAGAAAAAGCTGCTCTATAATATAGGGCAGCTTTTTTAATATCTTAAACATTATATGAATGCAGCTTAAAGCTGATCCTAAATATTAACGTGAATAAAATTCCACGATAAGATTTGGTTCCATCACAACGGGGTACGGAATTTCATCTAATGTTGGTTGACGCAGGAATGTTGCCTGAACGCCATCTTTTTCTATTGCTAAATATTCAGGAACTTCACGTTCCGCTGATTCAAGACCTTGGATAACCATTGGGATTTTACGTGATTTTTCACGAATTTCAATAACATCGCCCGCTTTAACTTTATAGCTTGGAATATTTACTTTTTTGCCGTTCACAGTCACATGCCCGTGATTTACAAATTGGCGTGCTGAAAAGATTGTTGGCACGAACTTCGCACGGTAAACAACCGCATCAAGCCGTCTTTCTAACAGACCAACGAGGATTTCACCTGTATCACCTCTAAGCGTGTCGGCTTCTTTATAAACACGTTTAAATTGTTTTTCGGTAATATCACCGTAATAGCCTTTAAGTTTCTGTTTAGCACGCAGCTGGATACCATAATCAGAAATTTTAGCACGGCGGTTTTGTCCATGTTGACCCGGAGCATATTCACGAACATTAACAGGAGACTTCGGCCGTCCCCAGATGTTTTCGCCCAGACGGCGGTCAATTTTATATTTAGATTGTGTACGTTTTGTCATAATAGAATCGCTTCTTTTAAAAATTAAGAGTTATATCAGCGCCAATAAACCGCAGAAATCTGCAAATTTATCGCAATATAGGATCTCCCCATATCATTCGGATGAGCGGAATATAACTTTATCGGGCTAAAAGTCAATATTATACGAGTGTTTTGGAAGTATTTTAGAGCAAAAAAATGAGAGCTTTAATCTTTTGCCGCTTTTTCAGCTTTCCAGCCCTCACCGCCGCCCGTGGCAAGCGTTTTGATAATGCCCCGCATTGTGGTGACTTCTTCTTTTGTAAGGTTAGTGCGTTTAAATATATTTCGGATATTACGCTGTAAAGTTGGAATGCGTTTTTCATGGCGAAAATAGCCAGCGTCAGTAAGTTCCGATTCCATATGTTCTATAAGCCGCTGCATATCCTGTGATGAAGCGGGGACAGCATCTTGCATCTCAACATATTCTTTAGTCGTTGCATCACCAGATTTATACCATTCATAAGAAAGTAAAATGACTGCCTGCGCCAAATTAAGAGACGAGAAATCAGGATTAAGAGGAACGGTAACAATAGCGTCACACAGCGAAATATCATCATTGACCAGACCAGACCGCTCTGCCCCAAATAAAATGCCGCCCTTTTGACCATTATTAATGGCGCAGCGCATTAAATCTGCGCAATGTTCTGGCGTGACGATTTTTTTAATCATTCCTCTTTTTCGGGCAGTTGTGGCGTAGATAAATTGTAGGTCAGCTATCGCCTCTGCTGCCGTGTTAAAAACCTGCGCCTTATCCAAAATAAAATCAGCTCCCGCCGCCGAAGGGTACGCTGCTTCATTCGGCCAGCCATCTCTTGGCGCAACCAACCTTAGATCGGTTAAACCAAAATTATACATTGCTCTGACCGCTTTGCCGATATTCTCGCCAAGCTGCGCCCCAATTAATATAATAGCGGGCCCGTGGTGCGTCATTTAGCCGCGCCCTCTAAAGGAAGGCACGCCCTGATCTGGAATCCATACACCTTTTGGCGCGTCCCCAGTTTGGTAGAATACGTCAATCGGAATGCCGCCCCGAGGATACCAATATCCGCCAATACGCAGCCATTCAGGGTCTAAAAGCTCCACTAATCTTTCTGCTATGCCCACTGTGCAGTCTTCATGAAAAGCTGCATGATTTCGGAATGACTGCAGGTAGAGTTTCAACGATTTGCTTTCAACAAGGCTGCCAGAGGGCACATAATCAATGCAAAGATGAGCGAAATCAGGCTGCCCCGTGACAGGGCAAAGAGAGGTAAATTCAGGGCAGGTAAAACGGACAAAATATTTAACATTTGGACGGGGGTTTGGCACTTTTTCCAATATCGCTTCTTCAGGAGACTTAGGGTACTCGGTGCTGCCGCCGCCAAGCTGGCTTAAACCTTTATAAATATCATCTGTATAAATATCATCTGTCATCTTATATTCTTTCACTCTGCGTTCATTTTATAATCCTATAATTTATTATAACGCAAATGTCGATAAAGCTTTACTTAAAAGAAGTTGTAATATATTCATTACACTATGAAAAAATATATCTTGATACGAATGTGCAGCTGCCGAATTATCGCCCCAGTTTTGTAATAAAACTGGGTACTAGAAAAGTTTTGCTTTTCGAAAATAATTTATCGCATCATTCTATTCAAGGACTTAACGGCTATGAACACGCTCGCTTCTGATTTTAAAAATAATTTCTCCCTCTTTAAAAACCAATATTTGACGGTTAAATATATAGTTACAGCTGTTTGTGATCCTGCAAGCTTACCACGGATATTAGAGCTTTTTACGCTGCGAGGGATTACGCCTGATTATGTTAAATCTCAAAAATCAAAAGAGGGTTTGCTCGTTATTAATATTCAGATTAACATGCTAAATGAGAGTAGCGCACAGGTGATATTAGAAAAAATTCACGCGCTGATTTTGGTGCGCTATGTTAATACTGAGATTTTTATATCCAAAAACTTGAATGCAGCATAAAATCTTCTATATTGCAAAGACCTAATGATGAGCGAAAAGGACTAAAAATGAACATTAAATCAAGCATCTTGGACATAATTGGTAATACCCCTTTGCTTAAATTACGCCGTGTATCGGAAGAAACAGGGTCTTTAATCCTTGGTAAAGCAGAATTTTTAAACCCTGGTGGATCAATTAAAGACCGTGCAGCTTTGCAAATCATTAGAGAAGCGGAAGCAAATGGCAGCTTAAAAAAAGGCGGTACAATCGTTGAAGGCACAGCGGGCAACATGGGAATTGGTCTTGCTGTTGTGGCAAATGCTCTTGGTTATAGCTGCATTATTATCATGCCTAACACCCAATCGAAAGAAAAGAAAGAGGCTCTGCGGCTGCTAAAAGCAACGCTGATTGAAGTTGACCCTTGTCCTTTTTCTTCACCTTACCATTTTGTCCATCGCTCTGAGGCAATCGCAAAAGAGCTTAATGAAAAATCCGCAGGCAGTGCGATTTGGGCTAATCAATTTGATAATCTTGCTAATAGGCGCGCCCATAAATTAACAACCGTTCCTGAAATTTGGCAGCAAACAGGCGGCAAAATTGATGCTTTTACATGTTCGGCCGGAACGGGCGGTACTTTTTCTGGGGTTTCGCAGGGATTGAAAGAATTAAACCCCGATATTAAATGCGTTTTAGCTGATCCTATGGGGGCATCTCTTTTTCATTATTATAAAAATGGCGAACTTAAATCTGAAGGCGGTTCAATTATGGAAGGCATTGGTCAAGGGCGCATTACAAAAAACCTTGAAGATATTATTGTCGATGATGCTTATCAAATTACAGATACCGAGGCTATGCATACGCTTTATAGCCTGATCAAAAATGAGGGACTATGCCTTGGGGGGTCATCTGGCATTAATGTTGCCGCCGCCGTGAAGCTTGCAAAAGATATGGGCAGAGGGCATGTTATCGTAACGGTGCTGCCCGATGCAGGATCACGTTATATGAGTAAATTATATAATCCAGAATTTTTAAGATCAAAAAACCTTCCTGTGGGAGATTGGCTAGAAGGATTATAAGGAGAATGATTGTAAGGAATAGTAATGAGTGATGAGACTAAATATATTCATGCAGGCCGTCATAAGAAATGGACGAAAGGTATTGTAAATCCTCCTATTTTTAGGGCTTCTACGATCATCTACGACACGGTGGAAGAAATGGATCATGCCTTAAAAAACATGCATAAAAATACGCTTTTTTATGGCAGAAAAGGCACGGATACTCATTTTGCTCTTATGGAGGCGATGAAAGAAATTGAAGGCTGCGCAGGAGCTTGGTTTTACCCTTCTGGTCTTGCTGCTTGCACGGGTGCAATTATGGCTTTCGCTGGGGCGGGGGATCATATTTTAGTGACCGACAGTGTTTATGAGCCGACAAAAAAATTCTGCAAAAGCAATCTTAAAAATATGGGGGTGGAGGTCGAATTTTATGACCCTATGATCGGCTCTGATATTGAAAGTCTGATCAGACCTAATACAAAAATTATATTTACAGAAGCCCCTAGTTCCGTCACTATGGAAGTCCAAGATATTCCTGCTATTACGAAAGTGGCTCGCAAACATGATATTGTTGTTATTTTAGATAATACTTGGGCAACGCCTGCTTTATTTGATGCTTATGGGCATGGCGTAGATGTTGTTGTTCATGCGGCAACTAAATATTTCATTGGACATTCAGATGCTATGATTGGTATTGCAACGGCGAATGATAAATGTTGGGCAAGGCTGCGTGACCATAACCAACAAATGGGATATTGCGCCAGCGCAGATGATGTTTATATGGTGCTGCGGGGGATACGGACGTTAAAACTGCGCCTTAAACAGCATGAGGAAAATGCTCTTAAAGTCGCATCATGGCTAAAAAGACAAGATATTGTTGATAAAACCCTCCATCCTGCTTTTGAAGATTGCTTGGGTCATGAAAATTGGAAACGTGACTTTAGCGGCTCATCGGGATTATTCTCATTCACCTTTAACTGCGGCGGCAGGCAGGCTGTATCCGCTTTGCTGGATCATCTAAAGCTCTTTAAGATGGGTTTTAGCTGGGGCGGTTATGAAAGTCTTGTTATGGGTTTATATGATCTTAAAAAATCACGTGATGCTAAAGTTTGGGAAGAAAAAAATCCCCTGTTAAGATTGCATATAGGGTTAGAAGAGCCTGATGATTTAATTGCTGACCTTGCCCAAGCTTTTGAAATTTACAGGCAATATATCTAACAAAATAAAGATTACTCTCTTGCAGATATAATTCTGCCGATAAAAAACAATAATGTTGCAGAAATAATAATCGCAGGCCCTGCGGGAACGTCCCACTGGCTAGAGGCAAAAATTCCTAAAAACACCGATAGTGCGCCTAGTAAAGATGAAATTACCGCCATTTTCAAAGGTGAATCCGCCATTGTTCTGGCTGCTGCCGCTGGAATAATCATCATTGCCGTGATCAGCAACGCCCCGACAACCTTTATCGCAAGAGCAACCAAAATAGCAATTAAAGACATGTAAATAACCTTAGTCAGTAAAATATTTTCGCCCTCTACTCTGGCAAGCTCTTCATGAACTGTAATCGTCAAAAGCGACCGCCAAATAAAAGCGACCCCAATCAATGTTCCTAGTGTCATCAAAGATAATGTGAAGATATCCTCTGGTGTAATGGCTAAAATATCACCAATTAAATAAAACATCATATCTTGACGGAAACTGTCTTGAAGAGAGATTAATATCAAACCCACAGACAAAGCCGCATGAGCCAAAATTCCAAGAAGAGTATCAGAAGAAAACTTGCCGCCTCTTTCTAATAATAACAAGAACAATGAGATAAACAAAGATGTGACAATAATTGTCAAAACATGTGACGTTCCAAGCGCAACCCCAAGAGCCACGCCCATCAATGCTGAATGTGAAATTGTATCGCCGAAATATGCCATTCTACGCCAGACCAAAAAGCACCCAAGCGGCCCTGCGGCAAGAGCAACCAGCAGGCCGCCAATAATCGCATTTATGATAAAATCATCCATCATGATGATCATCCTTTACAATATTGCCGCCTGTATCATGATGATGATCATGGTCGTGCTTATATAAAGAAAAGCTTTTACCAACAGCACTTCCAAGCAATGCCCTATATTCAGGAGCATCTTGTATTTGGGAGGGCATTCCAGAACAACAAATATGCTTATTCAAACAAATCACATGATCCGTACCGCTCATCACCAAATGAAGGTCATGGGAAATCATCAAAACCCCACAGTTTAAATTATCTTTCAAATCTGAAATGATTCGGTAGATAGATTCTTGCCCGTTAATATCAACGCCCTGCACAGGCTCATCTAGCACGAGTAAGTCTGGCTTGCCTATAATGGCTCTTGCGAGTAAAATACGCTGCATTTCACCGCCTGAAACCGCCTGAATAGGGCTTAATAAACAATGAATCGCCCCTACGGCATCAAGAGCTTTTTTGCATTCTTCTCTCGTTGTTTTAGGGCGTAAATTTAAAAATTCCAAAACAGATAAAGGAAGGCTCGCATCAATATTAATATTTTGCGGCATATAGCCAATGACAATATCCTTTGCCCGAATAACTTTACCCTCATCGGGTTTAAGCAGGCTAAGGGCAAGGCGCATAACAGTCGATTTTCCTGCACCATTTGGACCAATTAAAGTAACAATTTGCCCCCTATGAACAGAGAAGCTCACATTTGAAACTATATTTTTAGAGGCAAAGCTTTTAGAGATGCCGCAGAGTTCAACAAGACATGTTTCAGGGGATTTGGGTGGCATATTCTAAGAAACCTGATTGCAGTTAACACATTTACCCATAATCTCTAACATGGAATGATCGAGCTGATAGCCTTCATTATTGGCAACATCTTTAATTTTATCATGGAGAGTTTTTTCATTGATCTCTTTTACTGTACGGCACTGGGTGCAAATTAAGAAATGTCCTTGATGAAGATGTTCAGGATCACTACAGCCAATAAAGGCGTTCAGAGATTCTAATCTATGAACAAACCCTTCTTCAATTAAAAAATCAAGCGCACGGTAAATCGTTGGCGGCGCAACTCTTTTTTTACCATCAAGGCTTAAAAGGTCTAAAAGCTCATAGGCTGTAATGGGCTTATGCCCGCCCCATACAAGCTCTAATACTTTACGTCTTAAGGGGGTGAACCTTGTTTCTCGCTTCTCGCATATGTCGCTTGCCCTGACAAGTGCTTGCTCAATACATTGATCATGATTATGAGCGTGATTAGAAGATGGTGTCATATTGTTTATCTTTTTTTTAATAACTGTAATGTAAATATTTTAAAATGTCACAATTGCTTGCAAATATACCCTTATTTAGATTATGGCTTTTAATTTACTATATTTTTTATTAATATTGACCTTAAATGCAATAAAATTCAAGGTTTAAGATAAAATGTCTTCTCTATTCACTGCTGAAATTATTAAAAAAACGATAAACTGCCTTAAATTCAATGAGAAATCTTTAATTCCTGTCATTGCCCAGCAGCATGATTCAGGTGAAATTCTCATGATGGCTTGGATGAATGAAGAGGCTGTCAAAGAAACGCTTATCACAGGGCGCATCTGTTATTATAGCAGGTCTCGGCAAAAATTATGGCGTAAGGGAGAGACCTCAGGGCAAATTCAAAAGCTTATTAATTTTAGATTTGACTGTGACGCTGATACAATCCTGCTTCAAATTGATCAAACAGGTGCTGCTTGTCATACAGGACGTAGAAACTGTTTTTATAACCAAGTCACGAAAGAAGGCATTATAGCTATAGCGCAGGTCATAAAAGACCCTGCCATGCTTTATCATAAATAAGAATTGTTTTTAAAATGAGCCATAAAGATATTACGCTTGTTATTTTAGCCTCTGGTCTGGGGAGGCGTTTTGGAGGAAATAAACAAATTTCAGCTATTGGTCTAAATGGTGAAAGCTTGATGGAATTTTCTGTTTATGATGCGCTAAAAGCGGGCTTTAATAAAATTATTTTTGTGACTAATCAAGAGACGGAAGAATATCTTGACCCTCTCATTGCCAGTTTCCCCCCTTCAGTAAAAATAAAATATGCTCGGCAGGAATGGCAAAATAATTTGCAAAATTTAAACATACCAAAGGATAGAATACGTCCTCTTGGTACAGGGCATGCGGTTTTATGTGCTGCGCCCTATATTAACGAGCCTTTTGCTGTGATTAATTCAGATGATTATTACGGCGTGCATTCTTTTAATAAAATGGCGGTTTTCCTCAAATCTGTAAAAGTTGATGATAATAGCTTTGCAATGATAGGGTATCCGCTGGCAAGCACCCTGTCAGATAATGGAAAAGTTAATAGAGGGATATGCCGGTATTCTACATATCCGCATGTCTCCTATATCGAAGAATTTACAGATATTTTAAAAACAGATAATATCATAACAGGCATAGGTGAAGCTGGAAAATCTCAAGAACTTAAAGCTGATGAGCTAATATCTTTAAATTTTTGGGGCTTTACCCCTCATCTGTTTCCTGCTCTAAAGGCAGGGTTTAAAAACTTCTTTACAGCCCCTCATAATGGCGAGGATGGTGAATATCACCTACCCTCTGCCCTCTGTGAAATATTAACGGCTAGTCAGGCAAACTTAACGATGATAAAAAGCAAATCTAAATGGTACGGCATGACCTACCAAAAAGATTTAGCGTCCTTAAGAAAAACCATCTATAGAAAAATTCGCAATAACGAATATCCAGAAAAACTTTGGGATAAATAACTTAAATGCTTAATGATAAAATTCAAAAAGATGAGCTTTCATTATTATATTCTCTTACGGGGGATATTACGCCGCTTGGCAATGGGCTTATCAATCAAACATATCTTGCCCAGCGCAAAACAGGCGAGAAAATTGTGTTGCAGCGGATTAATACACTCATTTTTCAAAAGCCTCATCATATTACTCAAAATATTAAGTTAATTTCCAAAGAGCTTAAAAAATCAGAAATATATAATCTTGGAATTTTAATCCCTGTAAAAAATCTAAAGGGCGAAGATGGCGGCTTTACAAAAGATAAAAGCTATTGGCGGGCAACGGAATATTCTTCAGAATTAAAATCTGTTGGTTTGATTGAAAATACAAAACAAGCAGAAGAAGGGGGCTATGGCTTTGGTTTATTTTCCGCGGCTCTAGTTCATATAAATCCAAAAAATATCCATGAAACTATTCCAGACTTTCTTAATCTTATTCGCCGTTTTGAAGCTTTTAAGCAGGCTGTAAAAAAAGATACCGCTTTACGGGCAGCGGAATGTTCCGCAGAGATTAGCTATCTTTTAAGCCAAGAGCATATCTGCAAGGCTTGGCTTTCATATTGCGCAAAGCTGCCTGTTCGTATTACGCATAATGACACTAAAATTAATAACCTTCTTTTTACGCAAGATGATAAAGCTAAAATGGTTATTGATTTAGACACAGTAATGCCAGGGTTTTTAATGCATGATTTTGGCGATATGGTGCGCACCATGATTCCCACTATTGATGAGAATTCAGCAGAGCTTAAGAGCCTTATGATTAGAGAAGATATTTTTACCGCACTCGCAAAAGGATATTTAAAAGCCTTAGGCTTTATCATTACAAAAGATGAGGTTTCATCTCTTCTCTTTGGGGCAAGAGCTATGATTTTAATTTCGGCTTTGCGCTTTCTTACTGATTATTTAGAAGGGGATCGTTATTTTAAAATCACTTCTCCTAAACATAATTTAGTGCGCTGTCAAAATCAAATATGCCTTAATCAAAAGATTGTAAAAGACTATAAAAAACTTGAAAGGATTCTAATCTCTTGTATTTAAAATTATGCCATTTTATAACATGTCGTAAATAAGCCTTATTCTTTGTTACACTAGCTAAATTCTTGTTAGTTGCGATCATAAAATTATAGTTCAATCATTCTAAGTATGCTTATCCTTAAGGGGCAAAAATATGCAAAAATATTTTAAATTAAAAAAATCCATTACTTTCTTAATCAGTCTTACATTCATGGCTTTTATGCCGCAGGCTCATGCTAATGAGGTTGCATTTGATAAGGATTATAAACTGCCTGATCTTAGCGTTAGAGCAAATGGAATTTTATTAAATGCGGATATTTTGCTTAAAGAATTTCAAAGAAAATCTGAGAGAAAAGAGAAAGTAGATCAAAGTTCTACTGTTAATGAAATTCTAAATTCATATTATTTGCCAGATGATTTAGATAGTTTTAAGAGGCGTTATTTTCGTTATTTTGGAATATCCAGAGGCTCAAAATCTGGCAATAATTGGCTTGAATTGTCAAGAAAACTTTTTAGGGAAAATAATAATTTAGATGCTGCCGCTGCTGCAATACGCGCCTATCATTTATTTTCTGCTGATTATCTTAAAACAAAAGCCCTTAAGGTAGCATCCGAAGTATATAATCAAATGGGAGATGGCTATCACGCCGTTAATATATTTAATATTATTCTTCAAAAACATGAAAAAAACTCTGACAATGCTAAACAATTAAAAGTTATTGTTGAAAAATATTCTCTTCGTATTAATGGTATTGTTGTTAATAATGAACAAAAGAGTCCTAATGCATGCCTTGTTTTTTCACATGAGTTAAAAAATATTAGAAACCCAGAAGATTATGTTTCCATCAAAGGGGTGAGCGATCTTGACGTTACTCAAAAAGGCAATAAAATCTGTATGAATGGGCTTAAATACGGCACTCAGTATAAAGTTTTTGTTAAAGCGGGGCTTAAAGCAAAACAAGGTAAAGCCCTTTATAATAATTCAGAGCGTGAATTTATAGTTAAGGATAGAGTACGGCGGGTAAATTTTGCAAAGAATGAATATATCCTAAGCAAATCAAAAGAAAACCTCGTTCCGATCACAACCGTCAATTTAAAGTCTATTGATATAAGATTAATGCTAATCCATGATAGAAATCTTGTTAATAATATCTTCCAACATCAAAAGATTAACAGAAACCTTGATAATTACCAGCATAGTGAAATTAGAAATAAAGAGGGAACTCTGGTTTGGGAAGGCAGTATAGATATTGACTCTATAAGGAATAGAGAAACAACAAGCTTGATTGAAATTGATAAGCTTATTAAGAATAAAAAACCAGGCGTTTATATTATTTCGGCAAAAATGCCTAAAGTGAAGGGTGAGAAATCTTATTATAGGCAGAATATTCCAACCCAGTGGCTGATTATTTCTGATCTTGGGCTTACAAGTTTGGAAGGTAAAGATGGTATTCATATTATAGCACGCTCGTTAGAGACAGCCCAGCCTCTTAGCGGACTTAAACTTAACCTCATTGCTTATAATAACCAAATTTTAGGCACTGCCGTAACGGATAAAAATGGATTTGCTCATTTTAAAAGTAGCCAATCGCGGGGGCAGGGCGGTGATAGACCTGCCTTAATTACAGCTTTTAAAAAAGGCGATTATAATTTTGTTTCGCTAAAATCAGTGGCGCTTGACCTTAGTGAAAGAGGCGTTTCTGGACGTTCTTCTCCAAAAGATCAGGATTTGTTTCTTTATACAGACAGGGGCGTTTACCGCCTAGGCGGGACAGTTCGTCTTAGCGGAATTTTAAGAGATGGACAGAATAAAGCTCTTGGTCTTTTACCGCTTCGCTTTAAAGCTTTTAATACCTCGGGAACTTTGGTTTTTGATAAGAATATCATGGGGAATGATCTGGGCGGTTATCAAACTAACATTCCGCTTTCACAATCAGCAAAATCAGGGTCTTATTATGCCTCTATATCACTAGCGGGTAAAAACTTAGGCTCTATTAGTTTTAGGGTTGAGGATTTTGTTCCTCAGCGTATTAAAGCTCGTATATTGAGCGATTTAGACTATGCAGAACTTAATGTTAAATTCAAATTAGATCTTCAAGCTAATTTTCTATATGGGCCTCCTGCCGCAGGTCTTAAAACTGTAACAAGATTATCCATTCGTAAAAACCCTTTTCCTTTCCCCAAATTTAAAAAATATCATTTTGGACTTGCCGAAGAGAGCTTTTACGGTGAAACTTTGCCGAAAATTACAGGTAAAACAAATGAAGCTGGGTTAAATGAAATTCCAGTTGTCTTTAACAAACTTCCTGATATATCGCATTCTATAGGAGCCTATATTCACACCGATGTTTTTGATGTTAGCGGACGGCCTGTCAGTGCAAAAACATTCATTCCTTTACGCATGAGAGATGTAGAAATTGGACTAAAATCACAGATTTCAGGTGCGCTTTCTACTAATGATGAAATGCATTATAGCGTGATTGCCTTAAATAAATTAGGCAAAACCCTTAAAGGCGAAAAAATTACCTATGATCTGGTCAAAGAAGACTATTATTATAGCTGGTACAGATCAGGGCGATATTGGAATAGCCGCTATAACATAACAGACACCCCCGTATTTTCGGGAGAAGTCGTTACAAATAATAAAGGCATAGGTCATATTAAACACCGTCTAAAGGATGGACGTTACCGCCTGAATATTCACCATGAAAATGGAACATCTATGGCAAGCCATCATTTTTATGTTGGCTGGTATTCGTCAGGAAACCGTCCCAACACGCCCGATGCGTTAGAGCTTAACATTAAGCAAAAATCTTTGGAGCATGGCGATCAATTAACTGCTTTTGTTAAAGCCCCTTTTAAAGGACATGCGGTGGTAATGGTGATGAATGAAAAGCTTCATAAAAGCTTTAACATTGATCTGCCTAAAAAAGGTGCTAAAATTTCATTTAAAGTGGATAAATCATGGGGAACGGGTGCTTATCTGATGGTGACAGCATTCAGACCTAGCGCAGGAAAAATATCAAAACTTCCCGTCCGTACTTTGGGGTTAAAGTGGTTTTCTATTGGTCATAAAGAGAATTTTGTCAAAGTTAAGATTGATACCCCAGAAACAATCACGCCAAGACAAGAAATTACTCTGCCCATTCATTTGAAAGGGAATAATATTAAAGCCCAGAAAATTCACCTTACCATAGCCGCTGTTGATGAAGGCATCTTAGGGCTGACAAATTTTAAAAGCCCAGCGCCTGCTGGTCATTATCTCTCCCAGCGACAGTTGGGGTTAAGTCTCTATGACCTTTATGGAAATCTGATTAAATCGGTTAAAGGTTTAAGAGGAAAAATTAGATCAGGCGGTGACGGTGATATGGCTAAAATGATGTTATCATCTCCAAGATCACGCTCTGAAGATAATGCAGAGGGCGTAAGAGTCAAGACGGTTAAAACAGTCGCTCTTTTTGAAAAAGACATATTGATTGATGACCAAGGTAAGGGGACGGTGACTTTAAAACTTCCTGATTTTAATGGCACGCTTAGATTAATGTCTGTGGCATATGGCAAGCAGGTCATTGGTTCTGGCTCTTCTGATCTTATCGTCCGTGACCCTGTTGTCGCAGAAATATTACTCCCCCGTTTCATGGCTCCTTCGGACGTTGCTGGGGCGGTTTTATCTGTTCATAATCTTACGGGAAAGAAGAAGAAATTCACTATTAATCTTAACCTTGAAGGAAAGATCAGCACGGATTTAAAATTTCCGCTCACCATAACCCTAGAAAAAAATGAAAGATTTGAAAAAACTGTGAAATTGACGGCTCAAGAGCTTGGCACAGAAAAGATTAAAATTTTGGTCACTGCTAATGGCATCGCCCCTATCAATAGATCATGGGATATTGCGGTTCGCCCTGCAGGAGGATTTGTCACAGAACGAAAAGTCACTTATCTGTCAAAATTAGACAGCTTTACCTTAGATCATTCAAATAATAATGATTATGTTAAAGGCAGTATATCGGCTTATTTAACCCTGACAAATCAGCCTAATTTTAATGTACGAGAGCTTTTAAGCAGTCTGACACAATATCCTTACGGCTGCGCAGAGCAAACAACATCAAAAGCCCTACCTTTGCTTTATTATTCTGCTATGGCTAAAAAATGGGATAAAGAATATGATCCTCTCACTCTTAGAAGATCATTAGATGGTGCGGTGCGCCGCCTGCTTGATATGCAGCGCTATGATGGATCATTTGCTCTATGGTCATCATCGGGGTCTAGTGGGCATTGGCTTACAGCCTATGTTTTTGATTTCCTCTCTCGGGCAATTGAACAAAAAATTGATGTCCCAAAAGAAGCCTATAATTCAGCCGCTCGGTGGTTAAAAAAATATGCTTTACAAAGAAATTCATCTGAATCTCATATAAGGGCTTATGCATTTTATGTATTGTCCCGCGCAGGGCTTATCAAGCCAGGACAGGTTAGATATTTTGCAGATCACTATGCAAATCAAATTCGAACGCCGCTTGGCATGGGGCATATTGCCGCCGCTCTTGCTCATAGTTCAGAACGTAAATTAGCCGGTGAATATTTCACTAAAGCTTTTAAAATATCACGTTCTTATAGAGTTTATTATCGGGATTATGGCTCTAATCTTCGTGATCATGCGGCTTTGGTTGCTCTTTTGACAGAAACTTTTCCTGCAGATATGCGGTTGCAAAAATTAGCAGAAATATTGGATAGGAAGTTTCTAAAGAAAAAATACCTCTCAACCCAAGAAAAAGCATGGCTGTTAATTGCAGCGCATAATATTTCGTCACAAAATTCTGCGCCCTTAAATGTTCTTTTAAATTCAAAAAAAGTAACATCGAAAGGCAATGCTGTTTATTTAAAGGTCAAGAAAAGTCAAATGAGCAGACCTCTAATCATTGCAAATAAAGGCGGCGCAATGAGAATTATTAATTCTGTTCGAGCAGTTCCAGCGCAGGCTCTGCCGCCTGTTTCAAACAGCTTTGGTATTTCCCGAATGATATCGACCTTAAAAGGCGTTAAAGCGGATCTTTCAAATCTAAAACAAAATGAGATATATGTTGTAACTCTTAGCGGAAAATATCATGAAAGAGCTTTAAGCGAAGCTATGATTGTAGACTTACTTCCTGCTGGGTTTGAAATTGAAAATGCAGCCGTAGGCGGCTATGATGGTATGAAGGATTTAAAATTTATCCCTTCTCAATCTACCCTTCAGCATAAAATCATTCGAGATGATCGCTTTGTTGCAGCACTTAATTTAAGATATGAAGCAAAATTTTCCGTCTCTTACTTAGTCCGTGCCGTTACGCCAGGAACTTATATATCGCCTGCACCATTTATTGAAGATATGTATAATCCTCAGCTTCACGCACGGGGTAAAACGGCAAAGATCACGATTCATAAATGACAAAAAATGTAAGAAAAAAGCTTGCAAGATTACTGGCTATTCTTGCGAGCTTTTTTTACGGCATCTTAATATTAGATATTCTCTATCCGTTAAATTTAGAACGCTATGAAAATCTATCCACAGAAATACTTGATAAAGATGGAAATATTTTACGTCATTATCTCTCTAAAGATGGCTTCTTTAGGTTAAAAACATCTGTAGATGATGTTGATCCTAAATATCTAAAAATGCTTATCGCTTATGAAGATAAAAGATTTTATAGTCATAGGGGCGTTGACCCTATGGCTCTTGGCAGGGCGTTCATTCAGTTTATTCAAAATGGCAAAGCCATTTCTGGCGCATCAACCCTAACCATGCAAGCCGCAAAATTATTAGAGCCCCGCCGCAGAAACATCATTAGTAAAATCGCTGAGATTTTCAGATCGTTTCAGCTCGAACAGCGGTTCACTAAAAAAGAAATCTTAAATATCTATCTCACCCTTGCCCCTTTTGGCAGCAATAAAGAAGGCGTAAGAGCCGCCGCCTATTATTATTTTGGACGAGAGCCGAGTTTTTTAACCGCTAGTGAGGCGGCTTTACTGGTGAGCCTACCCCAGTCCCCAACTAAAAACCGTCCTGACCGCTTTCCTAAAAAAGCCCAAAAAAATAGGGATAAAATTTTAAGGTGCATTGCAAGATTAGATATTTTTAAGAAAGATGTTCTTCAAACCGCCTTTAAAGATAGTATTCAAGTTAAAACTCATGCTTTAGCTCTCAATGCCCCCCATTTTTCAAATTTCCTTAAAACCCGTAATTCTCAGCTTAAAATCAAAACGCCGATTGATAAGTCTTTGCAAATTTGGTCAGAACAGCTTGCTAAAAATTACGTCAAGAACCTGCCTAAATTCAGCAATGCTGCAATTTTAATTATTGAAAATAAAACCCGAAAAATAATCAGCTATATAGGGTCAGCAGAATATCAAAATTCAGAAATTTTAGGCTATGTTGATATGGTAAAGGCTGTACGATCCCCAGGCTCTACTTTAAAACCTTTTATCTATGCGGAAGCTATTGAAAGAGCAATGGTGCATCCAAATAGTCTTATCAATGACATACCAACAAATTTTGGTGATTATCAGCCTGAAAATTTTAATCAAAAACATTATGGGGATTTAACCCTTGAACAAGCTCTGCAAAAATCACTCAATATTCCTGCCGTTATTGCGTTAGAGCGCATTGGGCCTGTTCGTTTTACAGAAAAGATGAGCCGTTTAGGGCTTCGTTTGAAATTACCAAATGCTGACGCAAGCCCTGCGGGGCTTGCCATTGCTCTTGGCGGTGTGGGCGTTACATTAGCCGACCTTACAATGGCTTATAGTGCGCTCGCATCCGATGGGCGTTTTGAAGCGTTAAAATTTGAAATAAAAAACCAGAAACAACAAGAAATGATAAAGCCTGCCTTTAGAATGTCTGTGCTGTGGCATATGGCAAAAATGCTGCGGGGCGTTCATGCTCCTTTTGGGCAGGTTATCGAAAACCGCTCTGATACGAAAAGAATAATATCCTATAAAACGGGAACGTCATATGGGTATAGAGATGCTTGGGCAGTCGGTTATAGCGATGAATATACTGTCGGTATTTGGGTTGGACGAACAGACGGCGCACCAAATTTAGATCAATATGGCGCTATCGCAGCAGCACCTCTGTTTTTTAAAATATTTGAACGATTAAACCCTAAAATACAGGCTCATAACATTAAACCGAAAGAAGCTTTAGATCTGGCAAATAATGATCTGCCGCCTTATTTGAAAAGATTTGAGCGTTTCATGAAAAAAGATACATGGGCAGATAACACGCCGCCGCCAGAAATTATATTCCCTCTCCACCGTTCTATTATCCAATTGCCAGAAGATAATAACCCTCTTGTTTTAGAGGCAAGCGGCGGTAAAAAACCCTTTATCTGGATTATTAATGGAAAAATCAAAAAAGCCTCTCGCTATGCAACAAAAATACCTTGGCTGCCAGATGGTGAAGGCTTTTCGGAAATAATCCTCGTTGATGCCCTTGGACGAAAGGCAAGGTCATATATCAAGCTAATTCCCTAAATATAAACCCTCGCTTTTAAGTATAAACCCTCGTTCTTAATAAAAAACCCTCGTTCTTAATAAAAAACAAGGGTTCATATTCTTTAAAGGAGTGAATTTTAGAATAATCCTTGCACTAAACCTTCTTTATCAACTTCAATCCTATTGGCTGCTGGAACGCTTGGAAGCCCTGGCATGGTCATAATATCACCGCAGACCACCAAAATAAATTCTGCTCCATTGGATATGCGAACTTCACGAACAGGAAGCTTATAGCCGAGCGGCGCACCTTTTAGCGCAGGGTTTGTTGAAAAACTATATTGGGTTTTTGCAATGCAAACAGGGTAATGTCCAGAGCCCATATCTTCAAATATTTTAAGCTGATCCAGAGCTTTCTTATCAATATCCACGCCGTCCGCACGGTAAATTTCTTTTGCAATCACTTCAATTTTTTCCGCAAGCGGCAGATCGTCAGGATAAAGCACTTTAAAGGAGCTTTCAGTTCCATCAACAAGCTTTACCACTTCCTGCGCCAGCTCTTTTGCCCCTTCGCCGCCGTCTGCCCAGTGGGTAGCCTCGATGGCCTTTACCCCCAGTTTCTCACATTCATCTACTACGCAGGCAATCTCTGCATCTGTATCGGTCGGAAAGCGGTTAATAGCCACAATATCTTTAACGCCAAATTTACGTAAATTTTCAATATGACGTTTTAGATTTGAAAGCCCAGAGCTAACCGCCTCAATATTTTCTTGACCTAAATCTTCTTTTGCCGCTCCGCCGTGCATTTTAAGGGCGCGGATTGTTGCGACAAGAACAGCCGCATCAGGCTTAAGCCCGCCCTTTCGGCATTTAATATCAAAGAATTTTTCCGCCCCAAGGTCTGCGCCAAACCCTGCCTCTGTCACCACATAATCCGCAAGCTTAAGAGCCGCTTTGGTAGCAAGAAGAGTATTACAGCCATGAGCAATATTAGCAAAAGGACCGCCATGAATAAAGGCTGGATTATGCTCTAAAGTCTGAACAAGATTAGGCATCAGAGCATCTTTTAGAAGCACCGTCATAGCGCCATCTGCTAAAACGTCACTGGCATAAACAGGGTTGCGGGATCTTGTATAGCCCACAATAATTTGTGCAAGCCGTCTGCGCAGATCATTCATATCCTCGGCAAGGCAAAAAACTGCCATGACTTCTGATGCTGGTGTAATATCAAAGCCACCCTCTCTTGGGAAGCCGTTTGGAACGCCGCCAAGAGACGTTGTAATCTGACGAAGCGAGCGATCATTCATATCCATCACTCGCCGCCATGTCACCCGCCTATTATCAAGCCCAGAATCATTTTTCCAATAAATATGATTATCAATCAAAGCCGCTAAAAGATTATTAGCAGAGGTAATCGCATGAAAGTCTCCCGTGAAATGTAGATTAATATCTTCCATCGGAATAACCTGTGCATAGCCGCCGCCAGCAGCGCCGCCTTTCATACCAAAGCAGGGGCCTAAAGAAGGCTCTCTTACGCAGATCATAGCTTTCTTACCGGTAAGGTTTAGTGCATCACCAAGACCAACTGTCGTCGTGGTCTTTCCTTCCCCCGCAGGTGTGGGCGTGATGGCGGTCACAAGGATAAGTTTGCCGTCCTTTTTATCTTTTAATCCTTTAATATATTCAAGATCAATTTTAGCCTTATCATGACCATAGCGGTATAGTGATGAGGCTGGTATGTTAATTTTTTCAGCGATTTTTTCGATAGGCTGCGCAGTAGAATTACGTGCGATTTCGATATCCGTAAGGTATTTTGACATTTTATTCCCTTTTATAAATAAGGTTTGATTTTTATTAAGGATAATATAACAAAGGAATAAAGAAATTAAAACCCTCAAGATGTTAAAAAAACTAAAATTTAAGTTAGAAAAAATCTCATTTAAAAAAGAGAATTAAAAGCACTTTATTCGTTTTGAGAAGCTATTTTATGTTTTGAAGAGAAAATAAAAATATAGCTATTTAAAAGCAGCTTAATCAACTCTAAATTATTATGTTTTAATGTATAAATATAACAAATAATTCTGGAAATAATAATAAAAGAATGGTTGAGCAGGAAATGAGTTAGTTATCTGGCGCAAGGCTTTTGTTATTATGTGTCTGGTGAACTTTAGAGAGGTTCTTTTCTTAATTCTTTAAGAAGTATAGCATATATAGTGCGCTAATAAGTCAAATTCTCAATACGCAATATACATAATATTTTTTTGAGTTTGATAAAATTTTAACGACGTAATGGAGCTAATTATAAATCCGATCTCTGAATTGCATAATCAGATTAAATTCAGCAGGATGTTGAAAATTATCAGCATTCATGATTTGAGTGCAAATATTCATGAATTTATCTTTGCGGTTTCCTGTAAAATTAGTGATTTTATCAAGGCACTGGTCGGTAGTTTCAGGGGGAGGACTCAAGTTTTTAATGTATTTAATAAAAGCATTAATATCTTGTTCACTTTGAAATTTTCCATTTTCTTCGATTTGATCTACCACATAATTTACAACTACGTCAATTTCAAAAGGGTGTAGATCAGGGCAAAATCATTAATTGTTAACATTTTAGTAATTTTCCTCTAAAACTGTTGTCCATTGCGGCTTTTAGGCGTTT
>JADGEY010000220.1 GCA_016744185.1 Emcibacteraceae bacterium
GATGATGATGATGATGATGATGATGATGATGATGATGGTGGTGGTGATGATGATGATGATGATGATGATGATTATGGTGATTGATTGATAATGTTTATTTATTCACCGTATAGATTTTAAGATAAAAATCTCTCAACAGTGAAGATTACGAATGACGTAATAACAATGGTAATGTACGTATTAATAATAACATAATCACAATATGAAGAGGATATGAATATATTACAGTAACAAATTTTATAGTCTACATTATGTAAAAATAAGTAGAATACAAATAAATTGACGACGATGATGTTGATGATGATGACGTAGATAATGTTAGTGGAAAAGATTATGATGATGATGATGATGACGTAGATAATGATGATGGAAAAGATGATGATAATGATGATGATGACGATGGTGATGATGACATAGATAATGGTGGTGGAAAAGATTATGATGATGATGATGATGATGATGACATAGATAATGGTGGTGGAAAAGATTATGATGATGATGATGTAGATGATGATGATGATGACATAGATAATGTTGGTAGAAAAGATTATGATGATGATGATGATGACGTAGATAATGGTGGTGGAAAAGATTATGATGATGATGTTGATGAAGATGATGATGATGATGATGATGATGATGATGATGATGATGATGTAGATGATGATGATGATGATGACGTAGATAATGGTGGTGGAAGAGATAATGATGATGATGACTATGATGATGATGACTATGATGGTGATGACTATGATGGTGATGATATGGCTAACACACACAACACACAAACCAATAAGTCTGTGGAACTGTTACTTCCGGAGCAAACCAGAATCCTAGATCCAGGCACCTTATCCAGCACCTGCAGAATGGACTCAACCAGGGTGATGGTTTTACCGGTGCCTGAGGAAATGTAAGCCACGAGTAGTGGGTCTTGAAATTTATTGAAATTAAGGAACGATTAAGCTTTTAAATAGAGAAATATATATTACTAATGAATAGCAATTATTGCCAAATTCACTCACCAGGGGGTCCAAAT
>JADGEY010000221.1 GCA_016744185.1 Emcibacteraceae bacterium
TGTGTGTGTGTGTGTGTGTGTGTGTGTGTGTGTGTGTGTGTGTGTGTGTGTGTGTGTGTGTGTGTGTGTGTGTGTGTATATGTATTTGTGGGTCGTAATATTGAACGGATCGCTTAGAAAATAAACATGCAGGTGGCTAACGGAATTTGTGGTAACATTGTGTCGAAAAGTTACGCAAAATGAACCTCAGTTTTGAGATATGTCCAAAAAACTCATCAAAAATGGTCAAATATTTATATATATATACTTACTTACCACCTTACCAGGTCGAGCTTGCTCGGCATTTCTTGACACGTTCCATCCATCCTTTTCTATCGTTCATCGCCGTTGGTATCTCATCTATATTGCATCCAGTATCTTCCAGAAGTTGATCGATGTACGTCTTGTCAGGTCGTCCTCGTGGCCTGCTGTGATTTGGTTGCCAGAGAAGTACATCGCTTGCTAGCTCATCTTTGCTTCGCCAACAATGGCCTGCAAAACGTAGACGTTGTTTCCGTATAGAGTCTGATATACTTGGGATATCAAGATAGAGATCTTTGTTAGAGATGCGATCTTTCCATGATTTATTGAGTGCAGCACGGAGCATGCGAGTATATGTTCCATCCAGTCTTTTTTCCAACGTTGCTGTTAGGGTCCAAGTTGTCGCACCAAACACTAGTACTGATTCCACCGCAGCTCGGAAAAAGCTTCTTTTGAGTTTTTCTGATAGTTTTGATTTCCACAGTATATTCATACTATTTAGTGCAGCCCATGCTTTTGCTATTCTAGTATTGATATCATTTTTAGTATTTGCTATGTAGCTGCCGAGATATTTGAAATTGTCTACGTTTTTGATAGTATTTCCATTTCTGCTTATCATGTTGTAACTCTTTGAATTTAGGTTCATATACTCAGTTTTATCTGGGTTTATTTCCAGTCCAATATCTTCTGCAGCTTCTTCGATTTGATGTAGCATTTTCTCAGCATCTTTTATTGAATCTGCAGTAACTGCAATGTCGTCTGCATAGTCAATCTCGGTAATATACCTAGC
>JADGEY010000222.1 GCA_016744185.1 Emcibacteraceae bacterium
GATAATAACCATGCATCGCTGTATACAATTAAATAAGTCAATATAAATATATGAATACATATATTCATATCTTTTACTCGAATACAAAATGAGAATTTTTATTTCAATGTTATTGTTATTTATTGTTTACATTTAAAATTTATCATCTGCTAATTATTTATCAAAATCAATAATCATATATTAATATCTTGTTATAATATATTTTATATAATGTTTTCGATTAAATGTAATCATAATTTATATTTCCATTAATACATCATCTTCTTTATTCTTTTTATGCTTACAGTCATCATCATCATCACCGTCTTCTTCGTCATTATCATCATTATCGTCTTCATCATGTTTTATATGCTTAGTATCATCATCATCATCGTCGTCGTCATTATGTTTATGATGCTTACAATCATCATCATCATCATCATCATCATCATCATGCTTTTTGTGTTTACGATGTGTTTTGTGTTTACGTTCATGGCCCTTTACCTTGTTTTTACATTTGCATTTGTCGTGCTTTTTACAACTATGTTTCTCATGTCGGTTACATTTGCTTTTTCGTTGTTTATTGCAACAATGGCGTCCATGATTCTTGCATTTATGATTTTTGTGATGCTTACATTTACATTTGGTATGCTTCTTACATTTTTTCTTTTTGTGTTTTTTACATTCGGGTTTACATTTCTTCTTACAAGCAACATTATCATCATCATCGTCATCATCATCATCACTTCCGTATCCTAGTTGAATCTTTAACATCTCTCCGCTTTCATCATCTCCATCATCCAGGTCCTTGCAAATCTTCTTACAGTCGCATTTATCTTCTCCATATTTAATGTATCGCACTATTGCCGGTCCAATAATATCTCGGATGTAATATTTCATCTCCAAGCACAGTGTACGATTATATGCCGTGTTGTGGTTGTCCCATAGAATAATTCCTCGAAGTATATCTCTCTGATTAAAGGCTTCTTTAATGCTCAAATTGAAATCGAACTGTTTTGAGTGAAGCAGACATATTATTAGAT
>JADGEY010000223.1 GCA_016744185.1 Emcibacteraceae bacterium
GTTTATTTGTATGTATGTGTGTGTGTGTATGAGTGTGGGTATGAGTATATATGTGTGTGTAGGTATGTGTGTATGTGTGTGAGTGTGGATATGTGTGTGTGGGTAGATGCGTTTGAATATGCCTGTTTCTTTTCATGTGTATAGGCTTCTGTGTAAATGTGTATGTTTCTGTGTTTGTTTCTGTGTTTTGTGAATGTGTGTGTGAGTTGTGGTGTGGATGATGTCGAATACGTGTGTGAGTTAGTGTGTGAAGTTATGTATGTGTGCGTGAGTGAGTGCATTTGCGTGTGTATGTATAAGTTCTTGGATGTATGTGCATTTGTAAAGTGCCTGTGTGTATGTGTTTATTTGTATGTATGTGTGTGTGTGTATGAGTGTGGGTATGAGTATATATGTGTGTGTAGGTATGTGTGTATGTGTGTGAGTGTGGATATGTGTGTGTGGGTAGATGCGTTTGAATATGCCTGTTTCTTTTCATGTGTATAGGCTTCTGTGTAAATGTGTATGTTTCTGTGTTTGTTTCTGTGTTTTGTGAATGTGTGTGTGAGTTGTGGTGTGGATGATGTCGAATACGTGTGTGAGTTAGTGTGTGAAGTTATGTATGTGTGCGTGAGTGAGTGCATTTGCGTGTGTATGTATAAGTTCTTGGATGTATGTGCATTTGTAAAGTGCCTGTGTGTGTGTGTGTGTGTGTGTGTGTGTGTGTGTGTGTGTGTGTGTGTGTGTGTATATGTGTGTGTGTTTACGCACGTACGTGTGTATATATGTGTGTATTTACGCGCAAGCGTGTGTATATGTATGTGCGTTTACGCGCGTGCGTGTATGTGTATGTATGTTTACGCGCGTGCGTGCGTGCGTGTGTATAATAGTATGACTATATTATTAGCTGAATCATTAATCCAGTGATGTGTTTTAACTTGTTTTCAATTTTATTAAATCCCACACTCATTCACACACTCACTCCCTCCCTCACCCAATCCCTCCCTCACCCAATCCCTCCCTCCCTCATTAACTC
>JADGEY010000224.1 GCA_016744185.1 Emcibacteraceae bacterium
GAGTATATATATTAATTTCAAAACGTATATATTTAATAATGTTTAACTTATAGTGTAAGTCCTATAAACACACACACCCACCCATATATACAGTTATAGTATGTAGCTTTACTACTAACACATACATATACATGTACAGAGATGTAAACACATGTACATATACATTTGTATAACATATCATTATGTAATTCACTATTAATTACTTATCTTTTCATGATCTATATTGGTCATAGTAATTATTATGTGATGATGGTGGTGGTGGTGGTGGTAGTGGTGGTGGTGTTGGTGGTGGTGGTGGTGGTGATGGTGGTGGTGATGGTGGTGGTGATGGTGATGATATTGGTGGTGGTGGTGTTTGTGGTGATGTTGGTGGTGATGGTGGTGGTGGTAGTGGTGGTTATTATGATGATGGTGGTGGTGATGGCGATGATGATAATTGCGATGATGATGATGATGATGATGATGATGAATATACACAGAAAATTAGCGAAATATACAATTGAAATTCCCTCACAATGAATGATTCTTTCACACAGTTCCACACACTCACACACACCTGCACACATGTACACACTATCACACACACCCACAATTTTACACATGTATTTTCAAACACCCATACGCTCACACAATCTAACACACTAATTCACTCAGTCTCATAAAATACACACACGCCCAGACACACACACACACACACACATACGCATATACACACTCACACACATATATACATACACACCCGCACACACACACACACACACACACACACACACTCGCAATCTAACGTACACTAATTCACTCTCTCTCTCAATCAAACACGCGCACACACACATGCATGCATGTCTCTATTTTAATTAATAATAATAAGAAGCATGCCATCCTAATGCACCCGCCATCACCGTCGTTGATAGCGTACGCATCAACGCTACCGTCAGCACCATTATTGGTATCACTACACCTACACCATTATCACTACGACCTACACCATTATCACTATGACCTACACCATTATCAC
>JADGEY010000225.1 GCA_016744185.1 Emcibacteraceae bacterium
AAAAACGCGTCACATCAGGTGATGATACATTAGATTTAAATATTCCCCGTGACCGTTATGCAGATTTTGAACCACAGATCATTCCCAAGGGCGTGCGTCAGTTTGATGGTTTTGATGATAAGGTTATTTCGCTTTATGCGAGAGGGATGACGATGAGAGAAATCAGAGAACATCTATACGAAATTTACGGTACAGACGTATCCCACGAGCTCATTTCTAAGGTCACCGACAAAGTCATGGATGATGTCATAGCATGGCAAAACCGTCCGTTAGAGAAGCTCTATCCTATTGTTTATTTGGACTGCATCCATATCAAAACCCGCGATAACCATATGGTTCATAACAAAGCGGTCTATATCGCTCTGGCCGTGGATATGGAAGGTAAAAAAGAAATTCTCGGTCTTTGGATCAGTAAGAATGAAGGTGCTAAATTCTGGATGCAAGTCGTCACGGAACTTAAAAATAGGGGTGTCGAAGATATCTTAATTGCCTGCGTAGACGGTCTAAAAGGCTTTGAGGAGGCCATAAATACAGTCTTCCCTGAAACCATCGTCCAGCTCTGCATTGTCCATATGGTGCATAATAGTATGAAATTTGTCCCTTGGAAAGATAAAAAAATGGTTGCTGCTGATCTGAAATCCATATATTCCGCTCCGTCAGAAGAAGCGGCTCTCTTAGAATTAGAGCGGTTCAAAGAAAAGTGGGACGCTAAATACCCCACAATATCAATTATTTGGCAAAGAAACTGGGCAGGCATTACCCCTTGCCTAGCTTTCCCTCAGCATATCAAAAAAGCGATCTACACAACAAATGCCATTGAGGCCGTAAATCGCCAAATCCGTAAAATCATTAAAAACAAAGGAGTTTTCCCAAATGACCAAGCCGTAAAAAAATCTTTATATCTAGCCTTGAAAAATGCTCAGAAAAAATGGACAATGCCAATATGGAATTGGCCACTCGCATTAAACCAATTCGCTATTCTATTTGAAGGTAGAATAAA
>JADGEY010000226.1 GCA_016744185.1 Emcibacteraceae bacterium
AGTTGTAGCAGTAGTTGGAGTTGTAGTTGGAGCATGAGTAGTTGCAGTTAGAGCAGTAGAAGTTGTAGTGATTTTAGTTGGAGCAGTAGTGGTTGTAGTAGATGTAGTAGGTAAGGTATGTATATTAGGTGTAGTAGTTGGAGCAGTAGTTGTAGTATTATGTGTAGTAGGTTTTTTGGATGTAGTAGTAGGTGTAGTAGGTGTAGTAGATGTTGTAGTTGGAGAAGTAGTCGTTGTAGTAGGTATAGTTGTTGTAGTGGTTTTAGAAGATGTAGTATCTGTAGTAGTTGTTGCAGTAGTTGTTGTAAATGCAGCAGATGTGGATGTAGTAAGAGTAGTTGGTGTTGTAGTAGGAGTAGTTGGTGTTGTAGTAGTTGAAGTAGGGATTCTATGTGTTGTAGGTATAGCAGTTATTGCAGTAGTCGAAGTAGAATCTGTAATTATAGCAGTTGACATTGTAATTGTTGTAGTAGTTGATGTGTTTGGAGCAGTGGATGTAGATGGTAATGACGATGATGATGATGATGATGATGATGATGATAATGCTGAAGATGTTGATGGTGATGATGATGATGATGATGAAGATGGCGATGCTGATGAAAGTGATGATGATGATGGTGATGATGATGATGGAGATGATGATGATGACGATGATGATGTTGACAATGATAATGTTGAAGATGTTGATGGTGATGATGATGATGGCGGTGACGATGATGATAATGGTGACAATGATGACGATACTAATGATGATGATGATGATGAAGATGGGGATGTTAATGATGATGATGATGATGATGATGTTGATGATGATGATAATGGTGACGATAATGATGTTGATGATGATGATGTTGATGATGATGATGGTGATGATGATGTTGATGATGATGATGGCGGTGATGATGTAGGTGATGGTGATGATGAATAAATAGTTTGTGTATGTGATACCAAGATTTCATTATCTAGAGAACTATAAGCAAGTGTGGTAG
>JADGEY010000227.1 GCA_016744185.1 Emcibacteraceae bacterium
GTAAATCACTCGCAAAAACTCCTCGGGATGAATTGGAAGGAGAATCAGAAACTAACTCCGCATCATCGATAACACCTCTATCGTTATGCATTGATGGGGTGTAAGCAGTTGTCTGATGGTGTACAGCGGGTGCTGGAGAGACGTTTACGCTTCGAGGTACGTTTGCGCAAGCCAAAGGAGATGATGGTCCATTTGCTAGTGTTCGCTGTGCTTGGAATTGATTCACAGGAGTTGGATTGGCCGAAGTAAGTTTAGCTGGGCAAGTATGCACCGCAGATACGGGTGGCGATTGTGTGTCGCGTGGGTGTTTGGAGGGCTCTTGAGATTGCGATGGTGATTGGGTGTCCCCAGTGCGTAAAGGTTGGCTTGTAGAGTTGTACGATGACATACGGTATGCTCGTTGCTCGGTTGTAGTGGCGGGTGAGTGAGTCATGGAAGATTGTTGCGTAGATGTTTGTCGTAGTGGTTGTAGTGATTGTTGATTATTACCCAATATATGTGATGATGATGATGATGATGATGATGATGATGATGTGTTGTTGATTCGTAGCACTTTAGCGCAGTTTACTGCCTTGGACTGTGAACTTGATCTAGCCCGCTTGCCCAAACTAGTTTGCCTTACACTGAGACTAGCTGCCTCGTTTCCAGAAAGCGTAGCTACTCCGGCATTGTACGGCATTGTACGGGACGTTGAAATCGCGGACTGTGTGGGGCAGATGCTGTGAGAGGGTGGTCTATAGTAGCTCAGCGTTGAATTCCCGCCGTTGTCACGTAGTAGTATCCCTTCTCTAGAGGCCGGCATGGCAGGTGAAGATCGAGATCCTTCATTCTCAACTTTTGTAGATTGGCCGGGAGAATAAGGATTGAGCTGGCGTCGAGAGGCCGGTTGGGATATCGACGCAGAGTGTAGGTTGTCAATGTCGGAGTCAACTTTGCCGCTGACGTTGTTGTCAACGGCGTTACTGCGTCTAACGCGTATAG
>JADGEY010000228.1 GCA_016744185.1 Emcibacteraceae bacterium
GTGTGTGTGTGTGTGTGTGTGTGTGTGTGTGTGTGTGTGTGTGTGTGTGTGTATGTGTGTGTGTATGTGTGTGTGTGTGTGTGTGTGTGTGTGTGTGTGTGTGTGTGTGTGTGTGTGTGTGTGTGAAAGATGAAATGTGTGATATGTACGAAGTGCATAAAATTGAAATTCTTCATGTCATTACTAGCAACAATTCTTTTACTCTACCTTCCCCTATATTCAATAATATATCTATCCCATACTCCCACAAAATCAGAAATCTTGGTATTATAATTGATTCAAAATTAAAATTTGACTTACAAATTTGACCTTATATAAATTTAAAGACTGCACAGTTACTTACCACTTCCCTAATACTACCTCAACTCGATTACTGTAACTCTGCCTTTCACCTTGCCCCTTTTTCATTAAATAAAACACTTCAAAAACTTCAGAATGATGCTATCCGCTTCATTTTAATCTCTCCAAATATTCAAGACAAAGAATATCCCCACTTAGAAAAAAACTCCGCTGGCTTGCCACCACTTTCCGAATATCTTACAAAATCTGCCTCACAGATAATTTGGTATTGCTCCATATGATACCAGATTATATCTGTGATATTATTCAGCCCAACACTACAAAGTACACACAAAGACCATTGAATAAATTTAAACATAAATCCAAACAAAGGTCCTCATTAATCTCTCATCTGCCCAACTCAAAGCTTTTGATATACATGCCCCTCTTACATGGAATAAGCTCCCCTCTTCCTTACATTCATTTTCATTGACTTATCTTTTCAAAACTAAACTTAAAACATTCTTATTTTCTCTTAATAATTACATTCATATCCAGACAGATATACACAAATACACACACATACACACACCCACACACACATATACACAGACACACACACATAAGCACACACACACACACACACACACACGCACACACACACACACACACACACACACACACACACACA
>JADGEY010000229.1 GCA_016744185.1 Emcibacteraceae bacterium
GTGTGTGTGTGTGTGTGTGTGTGTGTGTGTGTGTGTGTGTGTGTGTGTGTGTGTGTGTGTGTGTGTTTATTATGCTTTATACGGAGGTGTATATAGAGGTCTTTAATGTGATTAAAGATTTCGAAAAATTAAGAAATTACAAATATGTAAGTGTTGATGAATCATATAAAATAAGATTTGTTAATCAAAAATAGGAAATTACATGTATAATAAAATAAAAGGAATATGAATCAGGATATTTAGTTAGCAATGATAGAGATGGGCTATTTCATTTCAAATAGACAAATGGATTACGGGGACCGGTCTCAGAATTTGATGAAAATTTAACCATGTTTTCATTTATGCGAAAAAATGGGAATTCCAAAAATTTTTATTTTTTTTGGGATATTGTAGATTTTACGGCCCTTCCAAAATTTCCAAAATTTTGAATATTTCATATTTCAAATGATCATAACTTTTTTGTTATTAAAGATAGAAACAAAATTTAAAAACTGTTAGAATTGTATTAATCACAGCTATAATATAAACACAACAATATAAGGAATTATTAAGGAACATATACAATTTTATAATTTTGAAGTTTTAAAATCCAAAAAAAAGTGGCGTGGATAATTTAAATTTTTTTTTTTATTTTTTTATCTTTTAGTACTAGCAAATTTACAGAATATATATAAAAACTGGAGATGTATTATTCTTTAAATTAAAGTTATGATTGATTGAAATGTTATACTTTGTGAAAAACAAATTATTTTCCATGAATTATTTTTTATACTTAAATTTCTATACAAATACATAAAATAACAACACAATTTATTTGAATTTATACTTATAAGTATTTTGTATTTATTTCTATAGTTTTTATAACAAATTATAATTTTTGAATAATCCATATCAGATAATTTATAACTTCGTGTATTTGCCATTATTGGACATGGAATGATACACAAAACACGATTATATGGAAT